>NZ_JACJUZ010000045.1:0-42196 GCF_014299995.1 Sphaerospermopsis sp. LEGE 00249
GGGGAAGAAAGGGAGGTTACCCCAGTCCCCAGTCCCCAGTCACCAATCACCAGTCACCAATCACCAGTCACCAGTCACCAGTCACCAGTCACCAGTCACCAGTCACTTATCACTACGAGCGTAGTCATCTTGGTAGCGAATAATATCATCTTCTCCTAAATATTCGCCGTTTTGAACTTCTATCAAAACCAAGGGAATAACACCCGGATTTTCTAAACGATGAACTGTACATTGTGGTACGTAGGTTGATTGATTGTTACTGAGTAAAATTTCACTCTCACCACACACGACTTTAGCAGTACCGGAAACAACTATCCAGTGTTCACTGCGGTGATGGTGCATTTGCAAACTGAGGCGATGTCCTGGTTTAACTTCAATACGTTTAATTTTATAACCTTTACCTTCTTCTAAAACTGTAAACGAACCCCAAGGACGCATTTCACTGGCTGCTATTCCTTTTGTGCTAATGCTTGCACTTAAAGATAGTGTATTATTTGTGACTTTTTCAGTAAGTTGAGCCATAATGACCTCGTTGTACAATGTACAAAATTTTAAGATTCTTAATATTTATAGGACTTACGCAAGATTGGAATAAAAACCTGATTCTTGCGTAGGGGTAATTCATGAATTACCCCTACTTTGGTTCTGTTTTGCATAAGTCCTGATTTAGTGAAAAAATTTAATGAACTTTTTAAGAAATAAAATTAATCCATTAATTTCACTGTTATTACCATAGCAAAGATAACTCCGATCAAGTACCCCTTAATTATTCAAAATCAGCTTTCTACATTAATTCTTCATGAATGAAATATTAACTTATTCTCAACTTTAAATAGGGTTTGCTGAAAAAGTCTTGTCGTGATGACAGGTGACAGTTTCAAGAGTTGGATGGGAACGATTTTTCCTTTGAGTAAGAATTAAATGCAAGGTTTTTAAGTTTCTACCTCGTAAAAGCTCGCACTTTTTTAAGTTCCAGCAGGCTAAGACCCTTTACCTGTAATCTTTTCATCTTTATTCAGTAAGCCCTAAATATGAACAAGTTTATTATCCTGCGACAATATGTAAATGCAAAACTTAATAATATCTATTCAGAAATATTATTGAAAATTTTGCATTTTTTACGTGGGATTGACCGTTTATCTATGGTTAATAAAGATACCTATACCGTTATGAACACGGGCGGCTGTATTTGGTGAACGGTCGAGTAATTGCCCTCCCAAGTATAAACTTGTGGAACTACCACCGTCGAGGTTGAGGGCGTTAACACATCCCATGACCTGCATTAATTGGGCGTGTTCTGCTAAGGTGGGTCCTAGTCCTCCGGCGCGGTTGTGGACTGCTGCTATGATTAAATTACCTGTACTGGTGGTACAAATGGCACTGCGGGCGGCTCTTTCGATGATAAAGGCATTGCTAAATTTCTCACTTTGAGCATCGAGGACTATTTGGCGGTTTTGGATTAAAAGCGGACCTGCGCCGATAATATGGGGGTAACGGTTAAAGTTAGCAGAGTTAGTGGAACTGGTAATGTTAACTTTTGTGCCAATAGATAATTTTGCGGCGTTGCTGGTAGCAGTACCCCGTAAAGTGAGGAGGTAGCCGTCTCTGGGGATGGTAACAGATGTGACACCTGCTTTACCTCCTGGTGTTTGGTTGGTGATTTGGTTATTTTGAACTGTGAGGATAATTTCGTTATCTAGTAGGGGTGTGTAAGTTTGTCCCCAGGTGGGTGTATAACGAGCGATGCCGTTTTGTACGTAGGCACTGTTCAGGAAGAGTATGGGTAGGGTTTGGTTATTACTGGTGTTTAAAGTTTCGTTTAAAGTGAGACGACCAAAATAAAATTCTCCGTTGTTATTCCAGGCGATCGCACCCCTATTAAGTATGGGTCCTGATAACCATTGATTGTCTCTTTTAACTGCCCCTAGTGGTAATTTATTATTGCGGTTAAAATAACCACCATTAATTCCTGCTACTGCTAAATCCCGTTGTGCTGTTTGGATTAAGGGTGCTATACCTGTTTGACTGTCCAGACTAGAAGATATTGGTTTTAAAGTTAACCCAGCTTGACGGGGGTTAATTTCTAGCCAAACGACGGGAAACCTATCCTGACCTACATTTATAAATCTTTGTTGCCAGCGTAATCCCTGATTCCAGGTTATATCTCTTGCTACTAAAGCATCTGGGATAATGTCAACGACTAAACGATTAGGGTTAGGCAGTGTAGTAATTTGGGGAGATGACCCAAAGGGAACACTGAGAGTAATCCTAGTTTGATTATTTACCATTTCCACTTTTTGAATCAGTGCGTCTGGGTCTGGTGTGGTTGGTAGTTGTTTTGTTTGGTCTGGTGGTGTAGTTGGGGCTTGGGGTGGATAACGTTGAATTAAGCCATTATCAGCCGTACTATCTAGGGTGATGATCCATTCTCGGTTGGGTGGTGCTGGAGGTGTAGAACTGAGATTTTTGGGATCTGCTGATTTTCTAATAATTTGACCTGGTGCAGCTTTCCAAGGTGTGGGACGATCTAAATCAAAGACTAGGCGATCGCCTGTAGGTCTTTTCCCCTGACGAATATTATTGATTTTCGCAGGAGGGGTAGAAATTACTAACTGATTTCCGTTAACTTGGATTTGCCAGCCGTTGGTTTGGGCAAAATTAGAAATATCTAAATAACGATATCCAGGAGAAAATTTAGCTTTGAGGGTGGAAGATGATGCAGAAAACCAGTCTATTGGTTGCAGTTCAGGATTAGTGGTATTTAATAAATCTATGCCTATTAATTGCCTGAGTGCAGCATCACTAACATAAGTGCTTACAGTTCCCGACGTTCCTGGTTGTTGTATCCAAGCACCTGGTAAAGTTTTACCATTGAGAAAAATTTGATTACCTGATAATAGTGTTGGTAGTTGAGAAATCATCAGGGGGAGAGATTGAGAACGGATGGGAGATAGTTGAGCGTTAGTAGTATCAGCAATAAGTAAACTAAGTGCTGTTACTAGCATTGAAGACACAGAGTAGAGGAAAAATCGCAGTTTGTTCATTTCGATCATGAGCATTTTTACTATTCGTCAGTTTTGGGGAATGGGGAATAGGGAACAGGGAACGATCCAAATATCAGCAAAAGTTTTGCTATTTTCCTTGATATATTTATACAAACCAGTTTAAATTAGTCCATTGTCCCAAATAAGCACTTTTACGAGTATTACAGATTAATCTACCTTTAATTTTATATTTATTCACTCATGGCTAAAGTAAAAACCACTAAAACCGATAACGAAACCTTAGAACAAAAGCTGTGGAAGTCGGCGGACAAGCTACGCAAAAACATGGACGCAGCCGAATATAAGCACGTTGTTTTAGGGTTAATCTTCTTAAAATATATTTCCGATTCCTTTGAGGAATTACACCAAAAATTAATAGAGGGTGAAGGAATTTATGCAGGTGCAGACCCAGAAGATAAAGATGAATATATAGCCGAAAATGTGTTTTTTGTCCCAGAAAATGCTAGATGGTCTTATTTACAAGCCAAAGCTAAACAGCCAGAAATTGGTAAGTTTGTAGATGAGGCAATGATTATTATTGAGACAGAAAACACCCAATTAAAAGGAATTTTACCGAAAGTTTACGCTCAACAGAAATTAGATAAAGCCTCATTAGGAAGTTTAATAGATTTAATTGGTAGTTGTAAATTAGTTAAAGATGAAAAAAGCAATGTTGAACAACTAGATTTAGACTTAGAACAGAATGCAGTAAAACTAAAAGGTGATGTTTTAGGACAAGTTTATGAATATTTCTTAGGAGAATTTGCCTTATTAGAAGGACGCAAAGGAGGACAATTTTACACCCCAGAAAGTATTGTTAAATTATTAGTAATAATGATAGAACCCTATTCTGGGAGAGTATTTGACCCTTGCTGTGGTTCGGGGGGAATGTTTGTTTGGAGTGAGAAGTTTATCGAAGCACACCAGGGAAAGGTTGACAACATTTCTATTTATGGACAAGAAAGCAACGAAACCACCTGGCGTTTATGTAAGATGAATTTGGCAATTCGGGGGATAGATACTTCTCAAATTAGATGGAATAATGAGGGGTCATTTTTAAATAATGGACACCCAGATTTAAAAGCCGATTTTATCTTAGCTAACCCTCCCTTTAATGATAGTGACTGGGGAGGGGAATTATTACAAAATGATGGACGCTGGGTATATGGTAAACCCCCCGTAGGTAATGCTAACTTTGCTTGGGTACAGCATTTTATTTATCATTTAGCACCTACAGGAAGTGCTGGTTTTGTCTTGTCTAACGGTTCGTTATCTTCCAATACTGGAGGAGAGGGAGATATTAGACAGAAATTAGTAGAAGCTGACTTAGTAGATTGTATTGTCATGTTACCAACTCAGTTATTTTATAATACTGGGATTCCGGCTTGTTTGTGGTTTATTAGTCGTTATAAAAATGTTAAACAGAATGGGAATAAAAACCGCAGTCGTAAGGGTGAGGTGTTATTTATTGATGCTTCCGAAATGGGAGAAATGATAAATCGCCGGAATCGGATTTTAACTGATAATGATATTAATAAAATTGCTGATACTTACCATCAATGGAAACTAGAGAAGGGGAATTATCAAGATATCAAAGGTTTTTGTAAGTCAGCAACTATTGAGGATATTAAAAAACATAATTTTGTCTTAACACCGGGGCGGTATGTGGGTATACCTGATGTGGAAGATGATGGAGAATCATTTCAGGAATTGATGGAGAAGTTAACCCTGGAGTTGGGGGAACAAATGCGAGAGGGGGAAGATTTAGATAAGGAGATTAAGGAACAGTTAGCCAAGGTGGGGTTTAGAATTGATTAAAAAATATAAGATAGACCTAACCCCCCTTTTACCCCTTTCCTACAAGGGAATGGGGGTTTCAAAGCCTCTCTCCTCGTAGGATAGAGGTTTGGAGAGAGGTATTTCAGTAAATTTTGAAACTTCTGAAACAACCTCTAATTCAATTAATTAATAAAATAATCAGGGATGTTATGAATGCGTAGAGACTCTATTTTTTATAAACTTTTTCAACAATATCCATCTGTATTATTTCAACTATTAGACAAACCACCAAAAAATGCAGATGCTTATAGATTTGATTCCGTCGCAGTTAAAGAACCTAAATTTGAAATTGACGGGGTGTTTTTACCTCCAGAAAATCAAAGTCCTGGTACTGTTTATTTCTGTGAGGTGCAGTTTCAAAGAGATGAACAACTTTATGAGAGAGTATTTGCAGAATCTCATTTATATTTCTACCGTAACCGTTCTAGATTTAGTGACTGGCAAGCAGTTATCATATATCCATCTCGCAATATAGAACAAAGTGATATTTACCCCCATCGTGGATTGCTAAATAGCGAACAAATTCATAGAATATATTTAGATGAATTGGGAGATATTCAACAATTACCTGTATGGGTAGGGTTAATGGTACTGACGACTTTAAAAGAAAGTCAAGCACCAGCAGCAGCTAGGTATTTATTAACAAGAAGTAATCAAGAAAATTCATCAAATGAGATGATTTTAGAAATGATTACTACAACAATGATGTATAGGTTTGAAAATCTGACTTTACGGGAGGTTCAAGTCATGTTGGGAATATCATTAGAAAGAAGTCGCGCTTACCAAGAAATTAAGCAAGAAGGACGAGAAGAAGGAAGACAAGAAGGAAGACAGGAAACTGCTTTAAATTTAGTCATTCGACTGTTAACTAAACGGTTTGGAGAATTACCGGAGGAAGTAATAAATAATATTGCTAAGTTATCTTTGACTAATTTAGAAAATCTGGGTGAAGCGTTGTTAGATTTTACCAGTTTACAAGATGTACAGATTTGGTTAAGTCAATTGCAAGATTAATTGATTTATTGTAGGGGTTTAGCAGTGCTAAACCCTTAATTTAATTATTCATATCAGAGGTTCAAGTTATGCAAAGTAGTAGAGGTAAAATTATGACTCTGGAACAAGCAGTTTTAGAAAACTTTCGAGAATTACCCACAGATAAACAACAGGAGGTTTTAGATTTTATTCAATTTCTCAAGTATAAATTATCAGCTAAAATACCAGTTGCTATATCTGGGAATCAAGAAGTTTTCACAGAGACTCAAGAGGTTAATGATTTTTGGTCAGCTTTACAAGACTTTAGACAAAGGGTGGATTTAGAAAGTATTGATGATGATACTTTTGGAAGTTTGAACGCTGATGGACGCAGATAAACGCAGATAATTTTTTATTTTATTAGACTATAAATAATATAAAATTGGTTTTGTTGATTTAGTTAAGGTAGGGTGATTTATGAGTGAGTGGCAAAAAATAGAATTAGAAAAGTTTATAACATTTCAGCGTGGTTTTGATATTGTAAAACGAGATATGGAAGAAGATGGATTATATGATGTTATCTTTTCATCAGGTTTTGGAGGAAAGCATGACCAGTTTAAAGTTAAAGCACCAGGTGTAATAATAGTCCGAAAAGGAACATTAGGTTCTGTTTTTTATTGTGATACTGATTTTTGTCCAACAGATACAACTTTATGGGTGAAAGATTTTCATAAAAACCATCCAAAGTTTGCGTATTATTTTCTAAAGACCCTTAAATTTGAACAATATGATTGTGGTTCAGCAAATCCAACTCTTAACAGAAATCATATTCATACACTTGAAGTAAGTATTCCTAAATCTCCCGAAGAACAAAAAAGAATAGCGGCTGTTTTATCTTGTTTAGATGCCAAAATAGACAACCTCAGACGACAAAACGAAACCATAGAAAAGATAGCACAAACCCTATTTAAGCATTGGTTTATTGATTTTGAATTTCCCAATGAAGAGGGTAAACCTTACAAGTCCTCTGGGGGTGCAATGTCTCCTTCTGAATTAGGCGATATTCCCGCAGGTTGGAAGGTTTTAATTTTTCAAGAATGTTTAAAACATTTAATAGACAATAGGGGTAAAACTCCCCAATTTTTTGAAAGTGGAATTCCGGCATTAAGCGCAAAGTTTGTGAAAGGAGGTTTTTTAATTAATCAAGATAGTTTTAATTATGTTGCCTTGGAATTATTTGATTCCTCAGAAAAATTAGAAGTTGGCGATATTATTATGACATCTGAAGCCCCTTTAGGAGAATTATTTTATATTGCTAAAAATACTAATTATTATCCAGCCCAAAGAGTATTTGCTTTAAGAGCAAATCCAGAAATTATTTCACCTTCTTATTTTAACTATTGGTTAGCCAGTCCTTTAGGTCAATCATTAATAAAACGTAGGGGTACTGGTTCAACTGTTCAAGGAATTAAACAATCAGAATTATATAAATGTGAAGTATTAATTCCTAAACAAGAGATAATGGAAAGAGCATCAGGAGTTTTTAGCCAAGTTTTATTAAAAAAAGAAGTAAATGGAGAACAAATCCAAATTTTAGCAAAAACCCGTGATACACTTCTACCAAAATTAATGAGTGGACAAATCAGGATTAAAGAATAATGGAAAAATTAAAAGAGTTAATACAGCAATACCACAGGTGGCAAGGTTTAAAAGATTATGTCGAAAAAATCGAGTATTTTAAAACCTTTGATTTTCCCTCAGCTATAGGAAATGCAAAAGCACTGATAGAAAGTATATGTAAAACGATTCTTGATGAACAGAAAACTTATGAATATAAAACAAATGATAGTGTAAATAAGTTAGTAACAGAAACTATTAAAACATTAAATATTAATCTCACTAATGGAGTGGCAACATTTGGCAGTGGACTGATAACAGCGTCACAAAATCTTGGGGAATTAAGAAATAGAATAGATACATCATCTCATGGGCAAAGCCTTTTAACGAGTAAGGATAATCAAATTGAAGAATTAACTGCTTATTTTTTAATTAGTTCTGTAGAATTAATTGCTTGTTTTTTAATCAAATATTATGAGATTGAACACCCACGGAAACAACAAGAAAAAGAAATATTGTTTACAGATTTTGAAGACTTTAATCTTTATCTTGATACAGAATACGGAAATGCCAATATTGCAGGACTTTTTTACGCAACCAGTGAAACTCTATTTTTAATAGATAAAATAGCTTATCAAACTAAATATCAAGAATATCTAGGTAGTCAAAATGAAACTAACTGAAGAAAAAATCGAAAACTTTGTTATTAGCTTCCTAACTAACTTAGGATATGAACATATAAACGCTGCTACTATTGCCCCTGACAGCGACAAACCAGAACGCCAGTTAGAACGCCAAAAATATGATGATGTTATCCTCAAAAACCGCCTCACCCATGCCATTAACACCATTAACCCCCACATCCCCCTAGAAGCCAGAGAACAAGCACAACGCATCATTACCACCATTAGCAGTCCCGACTTAATTAATAATAACGAAACCTTCCATAAATACCTGACAGAAGGAATAGATATAGAATATCAATTAGACGGAATTACCAGAGGTGATAAAGTCTGGTTAATTGATTTTCAAAACCCAGAAAATAACGAATTTTTAGCAGTTAATCAATTTACCATCATTGAAAATAACCATAACCGCCGTCCAGATATCATCTTATTTATTAACGGCTTACCCTTAGTAGTCATAGAACTAAAAAACCCCACAGACGAAAAAGCCACCATAGAAAAAGCATTTAATCAACTAGGAACATATAAAGCCGAAATCCCCAGCTTATTTACCTATAACGCCTTCTTAATAATTGCCGACGGTTTAGAAGCCCGTGTAGGTTCATTATCTGCTGACTTCTCCCGGTTCTTGAAATGGAAACTTTCTGAAAAAAACGAACCCCCAGCCGGAAAAGAAATTGAAATAGAAACCGTAATTAAAGGACTATGTAATAAAACCACATTATTAGATTTTATTCGTCACTTTACCGTATTTGAAAAAACCAAACAAGAACACCCCCAAACCAAAATTACCACCATCAAAACCATTAAAAAAATAGCAGCATATCATCAATATTACGCCGTAAACAAAGCCGTTGATAGAGTCATTCAAGCTGTAAACCAACCCGTAGAAATAACTCAGGAATTACCCACACAAAAAAAAGATATTCAAGCTGTAAACCAACCCGTAGAAATAAATCAGGAATTAACCCCAGAAAATAATTATCATCAAACTAGAAAAGGTGGCGTACTGTGGCATACCCAAGGCAGTGGTAAATCCTTATCAATGGTATTCTTAACCGGAAAACTGGTATTAACCCTAGATAACCCTACCATCGTCGTATTAACCGACCGTAACGACCTAGACGACCAATTATTTGATACCTTTGCAGCATCCCGTCAACTCCTGAGACAAGAACCCCAACAAGCAGAAAACCGCCCACAGGTACAAGAACTTTTAAACGTCGCCTCCGGTGGTATCGTCTTTACCACAGTCCAGAAATTCTCACCCCAAGAGGGAGAAACTATTTATCCCCTCATTTCCCCCCGTGCTAACATCGTTGTTTTAGCAGATGAGGCACACCGTAGCCAGTACGGTTTCAAAGCCAGAGAAATTGATATCAAAGATGAAAACGGCGTAATTATTGGTAAACAAACCCGCTATGGTTTCGCTAAATATATTCGTGATGCCTTACCTAATGCTACCTTTGTCGGTTTTACGGGAACACCAGTAGAAAAAACAGATCAAAATACCCCCGCCGTCTTTGGAGACTACATAGACATTTATGATATTGCCCAAGCCGTCACAGACGGGGCAACAGTTCCTATTTACTACGAAAGCCGACTGGTAAAAATAGACCTAGACGAAACCGGAAAACAATTATTAGCAGAACTAGATGAAGACTTAGAAGGACTAGGAGAAGGTGAAAACGTCCAACAAGCCAAAGCCCAACGCACCAAATTAGAAGCCGTCATCGGTGCAACCCAAAGACTAGAAACCATTGCCCAAGATATCATCCAACACTTTGAAACCAGGCAACAGGTATTTTTTGGTAAAGGTATGATAGTTACCTTTAGCCGTGCTATTGCTGTGCAACTTTACCAAGAAATAATTAACCTACGTCCTGAGTGGCACAGTAACCAACTGGACCAGGGAACAATAAAAGTAGTCATGACTGCTAGTGCTAGTGATGGTGCAGAAATGGCTAAACACCACACCAGCAAACGAGAACGGAGTATTTTAGCTGGCAGACTCAAAGACCCCCAGGACTCACTACAGCTAGTAATAGTTTGTGATATGTGGTTAACCGGGTTTGATGCCCCCTGTTTGCATACTCTGTACATTGACAAACCCATGAAAGGCCATAACCTCATGCAAGCCATAGCCAGGGTAAACCGTGTTTATTTAGATAAACCAGGGGGGTTAATAGTTGACTATTTAGGAATAGGAAATGACTTGAGAGAAGCCCTAGCTTTTTATGCAGAAAGCGGTGGCAAGGGAGAACCTACATTAGACCAAGAAGCGGCTATTAATTTAATGTTGACTAAATTAGAAATAGTAGAACAATTAATGGCTGGTTGTGCTTATAGTGAATATTTTAGTAGTGACACTGGACGGAAACTGCAAATTATTTTAGAAGCTGAGGAACATATATTAAGTTTAGAAAATGGTAAGGACAGATTTAATCAAGAAGTTACTGCACTGTCTCAAGCCTTTGCTTTAGCTGTTCCCTCAGCAGCAGCGATGAATGTAGCTGCACAGGTATCATTTTTTCAAGCTGTAAAAGCCAGATTACAAAAATTTGATAGTAACAGTAATGGACTTTCTTATCATGATATTTCCACAGCTATTAAACAAGTAGTAGACCAGGCATTAGTATCAGCAGGAGTAATAGATATTTTTGATGCGGCGGGAATTAAAAAACCAGATATTTCTATTCTTTCTGATAGCTTCATGGCAGAAATTAGAGGTTTAGAACATAAAAACCTGGCTGTGGAACTCTTGAAAAAACTCCTCAATGATGAAATTAGCACCCGTCAAAAAACTAATTTAGTGCAAAGTCGGAGTTTAAAAGAATTATTAGAAAATACCCTGAGAAAATATCAAAACCGGGTTATCAGTGCAGCAGAAGTAATTGAAGAACTGATTAATATAGCTAAGGAAGTTACCAAAGCCGACCAACGGGGGGAAGAATTAGGTTTATCTAATTATGAACTGGCTTTTTATGATGCTTTAGCTGAAAATGACAGTGCTAGGGATGTCATGGGAGTAGATAAACTGCGAGAATTAGCTATTGTTTTAGTGCAAAGAATCCAAAAAAACGCCAGCATTGACTGGAATATTAAAGAAAATGTCAGAGCGAGAATGAAAGTCATTGTAAAAAGGTTATTAAGGGAGTATGGTTATCCTCCTGATATGCAAGCTTTGGCTACAGAATTGGTGTTAGAACAAGCTAAATTATTTAAGGTTTGCTGAAAAAGTTATCTGTATTCTACCACTCCAGGCGATCGCTAATCTTGGTTAAGTCGCTTTATTTGTCTACTGGACAACCTGACAAAATTTTTGTCCACCGAGTGACTGGACAAACTAAAATTGTCCACTAGGAGAGTTGACAAACCCAGATGGACAGTCAAGACACAGAACTGATTAAAATTCACCAGTCACCAGTCACCAGTCACCAGTCACCAGTCCCCAGTCACCAGTCACCAGTCCCCAATTATCAGGGAATCTTAAAAAATTGTAATTTTTTTAGTCAATAAAGGTGATAATATGTATGTTCCCTATTTATCTATTGAAAAACCATTCACCAATCATCCCGCTAAAACTACCAACACTCACAGTTCTCAATAACACATCTCAATCACACTTTTAGAGAAACGGTTTATAATAGGGGTTCTAACTGATTTAGACCTTACGCAAGTGTCACACCAAAAATATGTCTTATGGTGCTTTAAACTGCATAAATCCAGTAAATCAATAAATTGTTGATATCTGATGCACCCTACCAATGTGACATTGATTATTGATAGATAGGGTTTGCTGAATAAACCTAAAACCTTGATATATCAAAGGTTAGAGGCTGATAAACACAGAAATTAGTGCAAGGGTTTTGAAGGGTATACCGGAAAAAGTGTGCATTTTTTGGGATTTCAAGAGATGGCAAAGAAATTTTCAAATCTCCTCCTGACTCCTGACTCCTGACTCCTGACTCCTATGCCCTCACGGAAAGACTTTCTCAGCAACCCCTAGATAGTTTCCTAGTTCTCAAACAGAGAAATAGTGTTGTAAAAAAAGAAACTCTCTCTTTAAGTGAAAGGGTGTTTAAGTGTGATAACTGTGGATTTGAATTTGACAGGAATTTAAACGCAGTTATTATTCTCTTAAAAACTATCAGTTAGGCAGTGTTTGCCTGTGAATGGGGTAGTGCCGACATTACCAAGATGAAGCAAGAAGTAAACTAACCTCAAAGTATATTTGAGTAGGTTTTATATAGCGGTTTACATAACGGCATATAGTGTTATATTTTGTAATACGCTGTGCTTGTTGCTGCAATAGGAAAATTGCTGGACAAAAGATAGCGGTATGTTCTTTTGCAATTAAATCTCAGGTAAATCCCAAATGGTGATCCTGAACAAATGGCCTATATCTGGCTAAAAGGGGATTAAAAAACACCAAGCTTCACTATCTAAATAAACGTAATAAACGTAATGTCAGGGAAAGCAAATTATCTAGATCAAGGTACTTCTTCTAAAAGTGCGGTGCATAAACACTTAAAAAAATAACGCGGCTATTTTAACAGGGGTGAGCAGAAATGTAAACCTCAAGTTAAAATTTTTTTTCCCTAATTTTCCCTTAATTTTTAGTGATTATGTATTTCCCGACCGCTAAATCTTAGATTTTTTTCTTTGCGGTAGCAACATTTGTCACATTCATAACTCAACAATTTCACGATTCTTTCAGGAATAAAATATGAATCATCAATCATTGAATCAGGGTCAAAACATCACAATGACAAATATGGAAAATAGGTCAACTTATCAAGGTCAAAGATGGTTAGTTGAAGAACGGGATGCTTGTGGTGTGGGCTTTATTGCCCATCGCTGCAATATTGCCAACCATGAAATTTTGGCTAAAGCTTTAGATGCGCTGACTTGTTTAGAACATCGGGGTGGATGTAGTGCGGATCAAGACTCTGGAGATGGGGCGGGTATTTTGACGGCGATTCCTTGGGAATTGTTGCAACAAGAAGGATTTAAAGTTGCTAATACTGGTAACATGGCTGTAGGAATGATCTTCTTACCCCAAGATGGGGAATCAGCCAAAAAAGCTAAAGAAATCTTTGAGCAAGTAGCAAAAGAAGAAAATTTAACTGTACTGGGTTGGCGTAAAGTTCCTGTACGTCCAGAAGTTTTGGGGATACAAGCAAGAGAAAACCAACCCCACATAGAACAAGTTTTTCTTTCTTCGGCTGATAAAAGCGGTGATGAACTAGAACGGGAAATGTATCTTACCCGTCGTCGTGTGGTGAAAGCAGCGAAAAATATTTCTGAAGAATTTTATGTCTGCTCCCTTTCCAGCCGTACCATTGTTTATAAAGGTATGGTGCGATCGGCAGTATTGGGAGATTTTTACCAAGATTTAAAAAATCCAGCTTTTAAATGTGCCTTTGCTGTTTATCATCGTCGTTTTAGTACCAACACCATGCCCAAGTGGCCTCTAGCTCAACCCATGCGGTTACTAGGTCACAATGGGGAAATTAACACTCTGTTGGGTAACATTAACTGGATGATGGCGCGGGAAGCTACTTTAGATCATCGGATTTGGAAAGGACGCGCTGAAGAATTTAAACCTTTGGTAAATACTGAAAGTAGTGATTCTGCGACTCTTGATAACGTGCTAGAGTTATTGGTACGTTCAGGACGTAGCCCTTTGGAAGCTTTAATGATGATGGTTCCAGAGGCTTACAAAAATCAACCTTCTTTAAAAGATCATCCTGAAATTGTTGATTTCTATGAATATTACAGTGGTTTACAGGAAGCTTGGGATGGTCCGGCGCTGTTGGTATTTAGTGATGGTAAAAGAGTTGGTGCGACTTTAGATAGAAATGGTTTAAGACCTGCTCGTTACGTGATTACTAATGATGACTATATCGTAGTTGCTTCGGAAGCGGGTGTAGTTGATTTCCCAGAAACCAGTATTATCGAAAAAGGTAGATTAGGACCTGGACAAATGATTGCTGTAGATTTAAACAGCAATGAAATTTTGAAGAACTGGGAAATTAAACAACGTATTGCTAAGTTACATCCTTACGGCGATTGGTTGCAAAAATACCGTCAAGAGTTGTCAGATTTGGTAAAACCATCAGCTAATGGCAATGGTAACGGTAATGGTCATTATGTAACTGAAAGTTCTGAAATACCCGATAAACAAACTTTACTGCAACAACAGATCGCTTTTGGTTACACTAGCGAAGATGCAGAAATGATTATTCAGCCGATGGCGAATACTGGTGCTGAACCGACTTTCTCTATGGGTGATGATATTCCTTTGGCGGTTTTATCAGAAAAACCCCATCTGCTGTACAACTACTTTAAACAGCGTTTTGCCCAAGTAACAAACCCACCTATTGATCCGTTAAGAGAAAAATTGGTAATGTCCTTGACGGTGGAACTGGGAGAAAGAGGTAATTTATTAGATCCGCAACCAGAACACGCGAGAAGATTAAAGTTAGATTCGCCTGTTTTGACTGATGCTGAGTTAGAAGCGATTAAATTATCTGGTTTTGGCACTGCTGATTTATCAACTCTGTTTTCTATTGATGCAGGTCCTGATGGTTTGAAGGCGGCGGTAGAATCTTTGCAAAAACAAGCTGCGGAGTCGGTGCGAGCTGGTGCGAAGATTTTGATCTTGAGTGATAAGATTGCCCCAAGTGGTGAAAAGGGTATCAGTGCTGATTTGACTTATATTCCGCCTTTGTTGGCTGTAGGTGCAGTTCACCATTATTTGATCCGCGAAGGTGTGCGGATGAAGACTTCTTTGGTGGTGCATACCGCCCAATGTTGGAGTACACACCATTTTGCTTGTTTGTTGGGCTATGGTGCGGGTGCGGTTTGTCCTTATATGGCTTTGGATACGGTGCGTGACTGGTGGGCTGATCCTAAGACTCAACAGTTTAGGGAACGGGGTAAGCTGAATAATATTACTCTGGATCAGGCGATCGCTAATTATCGTCAAGCTGTAGAATCAGGTTTGTTGAAAATTCTCTCAAAAATGGGAATTTCCCTGCTTTCTAGCTATCAAGCGGCGCAAATCTTTGAGGCGATCGGTATTGGTGGCGATTTGTTAAATTTAGCTTTCCGGGGTACTACTTCCCGTATCGGTGGTTTAAGTTGTGCTGAACTGGCTCAAGAAGTGCTTTCTTTCCATAGTAAGGCTTTCCCTGAGTTGTCCGCTAAGAAGTTGGAAAATTTGGGATTTGTTCAGTATCGTCCCGGTGGTGAATATCACAGTAATAGCCCGGAACTGGTGAAGGCGCTGCATAAGGCTGTAGATGGTAAGCAGTATAACCATTATGAAGTTTATAAACAGCATCTCAAAAGCAGACCTGCAACCGCTTTAAGAGATTTATTGGATTTTGCGAGCGATCGCCCATCTATTCCTTTAGAAGAAGTAGAGTCTGTCAGCGAAATCGCTCAACGCTTCTGTACTGGTGGGATGTCTTTGGGTGCTTTATCACGGGAAGCACACGAAACTTTAGCGATCGCCATGAACCGCATCGGTGGGAAATCTAACTCTGGTGAAGGTGGGGAAGATCCAGTTCGTTACAATGTGTTAAATGATGTTGACGAAAACGGACATTCACCCACTCTCCCCCATCTCAACGGTTTGAGAAATGGTGATACTGCTTCCAGTGCCATCAAACAAGTCGCTTCTGGTCGTTTTGGTGTGACACCGGGATATTTAGCCAGTGCTAAACAAATCGAAATCAAAATTGCCCAAGGTGCAAAACCCGGTGAAGGTGGACAGTTACCTGGTCCCAAGGTTAGCCCTTATATTGCCATGTTGCGCCGTTCTAAACCTGGTGTAACTTTGATTTCACCCCCTCCCCATCATGATATTTACTCAATTGAAGATTTAGCGCAGTTAATTTTTGACCTGCATCAAATTAACCCCAAAGCCCAAGTTTCTGTGAAGTTAGTGGCGGAAATCGGTATTGGTACGATTGCTGCTGGTGTAGCAAAAGCTAACGCTGATATTATCCAGATTTCTGGCCATGATGGCGGTACTGGTGCATCTCCTTTGAGTTCCATTAAACACGCTGGTAGTCCGTGGGAATTTGGATTATCAGAAGTGCATCGGGTGTTGATGGATAATGGGTTACGCGATCGCGTAATTTTAAGAGTTGATGGTGGTTTAAAGAGTGGCTGGGATGTCCTGATCGCTGCTTTAATGGGCGCTGAGGAGTTCGGTTTCGGTTCTATCGCCATGATCGCTGAAGGTTGTATTATGGCGCGGGTGTGTCATTTAAACACCTGTCCCAAGGGTGTAGCGACTCAGAAAGAAGAACTGCGTCTGCGCTTTACAGGTATTCCTGATCACGTTGTGAACTTCTTCTACTTCATCGCGGAAGAAGTGCGGAGTCTGTTAGCAAAACTGGGATATCGTTCTTTAAGCGAATTGACTGGTAGGGCGGATCTGTTCACTGTGCGTTCTGATGTCAAGCTAACAAAAACCCAATCTGTGAATTTAGATTGTTTAACTAAGTTACCAGATGCTAAATCTAACCGTAGCTGGTTAGAACATGAAGAAGTTCACAGTAATGGGCCAGTTTTAGATGATCAGATTTTAGCGGATGCAGAAATTCAAGCAACCATCAAAAATCAATCTACTATCACCAAGACTTACAAAGTTGTGAATACTGATAGAACCGTAGGATCAAGGTTAGCGGGTGCTATTGCTTCTCAATACGGTGATAGTGGTTTTGAAGGTCAAATTAACTTGAACTTCCAAGGTAGTGTAGGTCAAAGCTTTGGGGCGTTTGTCTTACCTGGTTTAACCTTAACTTTACATGGGGAAGCTAACGACTATGTAGGTAAGGGGATGCACGGTGGGGAGATTATTATTAAACCCCCAGCAGATGCGACTTACAACTCAGCCGAAAATGTGATTGTGGGTAATACCTGTCTGTATGGTGCGACTGGTGGGGTGTTGTTCGCTAGAGGTTTAGCGGGTGAACGCTTTGCAGTGCGTAATTCTAAAGGTACGGCGGTTATTGAAGGGGCTGGGGATCACTGCTGCGAGTATATGACAGGTGGTGTAGTTGTTGTTCTGGGTAAAGTCGGCCGCAACGTCGGCGCTGGGATGACTGGGGGGTTAGGTTACTTCTTGGATGAAGATGGTTCTTTCCCTGAGTTGGTGAATAAAACCATTGTGAAAATCCAGCGTGTAGCAACGGAAGCTGGTGCAAAACAACTCTATGATTTGATTAAAGCTCATAGCGATCGCACTAGTTCACCAAAAGCGCAGTTAATTTTACAAAACTGGTCAGAGTATTTACTTAAGTTCTGGCAAGTTGTACCACCTTCAGAAGCTGATAGTCCAGAAGCTAATGTGGAAGCTGAAAAGGCTGGTAAACAGTTGAGTTCTGTTTAGTTAGGTGACTGGGCATTGGGCATTTATCTCGTTTATCTCGTTCCCAGTTTCCAACTGGGAATGTGATCAAAGAGGCTCTGCCTCTTTTATGACTCAGTGGGGCTGAAGGCAGAGCCTTCTAAAATTCATTCCCATACAGAGTATGGGAACGAGAAAACGAGAAATATTTACCTCCTGCCTCCTTTCTCCTGCCTCAAGGGGCAACTTCTTATCAATTGATAATTGACAATTGATAATTGACAATTGTTTCATTCAAGGTTTAAAACCTCCTCTTTCAAGGGGAAAAAATCAAAAAATTCCGTTTTTTCAATCCTCTCCCTTCTAGGGAGAGGTAATTGTCAATTGTTCATTGTCAATTGTCCATTATTTAATAGCAGCTAACTGTTGCTGTTGATCTTGCATTTCCAAGAGTTCGGGAACAGTAACAAATTTATAGCCTTGCTTACGGAATCTACTGATAATTTCTGGTAAGGCTTGGACTGTGTGAGTGCGATCGCCTCCACCGTCGTGCATTAAAACAATACCCCCTGGTTTTGCCGATTTGAATATATTGTTAATAAGTCTAGGTACAGCAGGACGGGAATAGTCTATAGAGTCAGATGACCACATAATAATTGCATACTTATTATTTCTGGCGTAGGATACGACACCATTAGTCATAATTCCACCAGGTGGACGAAATAAACCGGATTTCACCCCTGTAGTTTTAAAAATAATATCTGTGGTATTGGCAACTTCATAAGCTGCGGCTTGGGCGTTCATGTGATGATACCAATGATGCCAGGTATGATTAGCAATAGAATGGCCTTCAGCAACTATACGTCTAGTTAAATCAGGATAATTTTTTACATTTTGCCCAACAACAAAAAATGTACCTGGAATATTATTTTTTTTGAGAATATCTAGAACCTGGGCAGTGCTTTTTGGCCATGGACCATCATCAAAGGTGAGGGCAATAACTTTCTGGTTTGGAGGTAGGGTTGCAAATTTAATTGTTGCTCCTTGAAAGCGTGATGGTACATCAGTGATAATACCTTTTGCTTGTGCTTCCTTTTGCCAAGTAGTAAGCATAGCAGCTTTGAATTTCTCAATTCGCTGCTGAGTGCCTGTATTAGCCGCAATCTCATTGATGTTGATACGCTGGTTATTTTGAGATTCAGAGGTATTTGCCGTTACCAGCATCATTAACCCAATACCCAAAGTACCAGTTAAACATAGCAATACAATCAAAATTCCCTGCGGCCAAAAAAATGACTTATTATTTTCCACTGCATAGCTCCTTCAAGGGTTGAACCGTCAATTAGGTTTCTGACGGTAGGTCATAACACATTTTTTCTAGATGTTTAGATACTCAGTTAGGTGCTGGTAATCATCAAAACTGCAATGGTAAATTACAGAAATTCTGAAATTTAAGTAGACAATTTATACTTACTGGAATTTGGTTGCCTCAAACGGTGAAATTTACCATTCAGTTACTTCCTTAAGTATGGAATCTATGACTTGTTTACTTTTATCCATAACTACGGGTAATAAATTAATAATTATTCCACATAACCAGCTTTGAGGAATAGAGTATCTAACCCAAAATAAGGACACATACTATCATTAACATTACTAGAGATGTATATTTTAACCTTGAAGTTCCTTCCTGCCTGTAACAGAAAAAATAAAATTTTTCACTTGATTTTGTTGTTTTTAGAAATCTATCGAATAGATAGACAAAAAAACAACTAATCATAGTTTCCCATGATTGAGTCTGAATTATTTGTTAATATAGATACTGCTGTATAAATAATTCTGAATTGGATTTTATTTGCGCCAAATTACTAAGATTACTCCTGTAACAATAAAACCTAATCCTACAAGACGCATCACAGAAATAGGTTCTCTTAAAATAAAGAAACCCAATAAGACGGAAAATATATAACCAACGGATACTGCAGGAGCAGCAACGCTAAGGTTAACTCTTGTTAGTAGTAATATGTATGCGATCGCACCAATACCATAACAGGTTAGTCCTAATAATAGTTCTGGTATGGTGATCATGTTGAGGATGAGATTAATAATGTTACCTGCATGAACTTTTCCTAGTTTCATGGCTCCTGTTTTGAGGAAAAATTGTCCAGCAACGCTGATGAGGACTGAGAAGAGGAGTAAAGTAAATTCTTGGGGTGACACTGGTATTTCCTGAGTATTTTAATGGTGATTTTTTATTAAACAAAAAGATAGACAAATTAGGGAATTAAATAATTAGATTATTTGAGCTAATTAAGTTTTTGTCAAACCTCCCATTTCCTTTACTGTATAAAGAGGACGACCTTTGACTTCTTCATAAATTCGACCAATATATTCACCTAAAATACCAATACAAATTAACTGCACTGAACCTAGGAAAAACATGGCAATAGTAATTAATGTGTAGCCTATTAGGGGAGATACTGGTGCAAATATTCGCCAATAAAGAACTAACAAGATCATAATTAAGGCAATAGTAGCTGATATGATACCTAAATAGGTTGCCAGTCTTAAAGGAACTGTGGAAAATGAGATAATACCATCAATTGCTAAGGATAAAGATTTACCGAAAGTATATTTTACATCTCCAGCATAACGAGGGCTTCTTTCAAAAAGTACGGATGTTTGACGAAAACCTACCCAAGCACGTAAACCACGAATGTATCGGTTACGTTCTGGCATAGCATTGAGAATATCTACTACTTGTCTATCCATTAAACAAAAGTCGCCTGTATCTACAGGGATGTCAACTTTCGCCAAACGTTTGAGAATGCGATAAAAAAGATATGCTGTTAAGCGTTTGAACCAATTTTCTTTTTGACGGGACTTGCGCTGGGCATAAACTACTTGATATCCTTCATGCCATTTGTCAATCATGGTTAAAATTAATTCTGGTGGGTCTTGTAAGTCAGCATCCATGACGATAATGCTTTTACCTTGGACAAAATTTAGACCTGCTGTGACTGCGACTTGATGACCAAAATTTCTGGCTAGACTTAGGTAACGGATTCGACTATCATGATGGTGTAATTCGCGGATCATACTCAACGAGCGATCGCGGCTACCGTCATCAATTAAAATCAGTTCAACTTCACCGTTTAATTGTTCCATGACATGAGTGAGACGGCGATACATTTCTGTGATGTTTTCTTCTTCGTTGTAGATGGGGATGACTAGGGAGTAGATGGGCTGATTCACGGTGATAATTGATTTGATGGATAATTTATAATTACGGTTGGTTAAGTTGAGAAGTTAAGAGTACAAAGATAGTTTGCAGAAAATCAAGAAAATAAGTTTAAAGTATAGTAAAATTGGAGTATGAGCTAAAGAATTAACATGAATTTTACCACTAATTAACTTAACAATGTATAACGCAGAACTCCCAGATAACTTAGGTGATTTTGGAGAATTACTCCGTAGAGTTTTTTCAGGAGAAGAAGTTATTCTTTCTCAAGGTGGTACTCCTGTGGCTTGTATTTTACCTTTTTCCCAGCAGCCATTACCGCGAATACCGGGTTTAGATCGTGGTAAGGTGGTGATTGCTTCTGACTTTAATTCACCTTTACCAGAAGATATTTTAAAAGATTTTCTTAATCCCCTAGACATTGAGAATGAAAGTATTACTTGATACCCATGCTTAATGTTTGCTTCTTCGTTGTATATGGGGATAACTAGGGAGTAGATGGGCTGATTTATTATATTACTTATTAAGTTTATTTATTAACCTAACCATTTATCTTGACCATATTTAATCCATTGTTCTACTAACATCACCGCAGAAATTAAACTCATAAATAGCAAAGTTTGATATTTTATTTTACCAGGAATACAACGATACAAATATCCTAAAGGAAGGAAAAAGAAAGGGGTCGCAAATATATATCTGGCTAAACTCATTAACCGATCAAATGTAAAAAATTGAATTAATGAATGAGCAGTTGTAAAATACACACAAAACCAAAATATATAGTTAACTGCTAAATTATTAGTATAATCATGAATTTTTACTTGAGTGAAAGTGATTTTATTCTTCATTGCTTTGAAAAAATTAAACCCATATATTAAAATTAAAAGAGGTGGATATAAATAAAGAATACTCCACCAAATTCTATATCTTGGTACTAATATAATATTCTGTTTTTGTGTATATTTATAATATGTCAAAATTAGAGACAATAACAAAATTATCAAAGGCAGGTAAAAACCTATAATATCAACTAAAGGTGATTTTGGAAATAGTAGAAGTTCTAAATGAATACCTAATTTCTTGCCCCAAAGACGTTGATCTTCAAAAGGTGCAAAAAAATTACCTCTAGTTTGGAGACAATAGTTACCATAAACAGCATAACCTGATAAAGAGGCAACCCAAATAGTGACAGTTGTTTTAATTTCTCGATGATATTTTTGCAGATGAATTAATAAATTTTTCCAAGAATATATCTTGGTTTTCAACATTTCCAAACCAATAATAGTTATTAAAGTTAATATGGTTGCAAAAAATACTTGAATTAATATAGGTCTGGTTAAACTCATCAAGAATGTAATGATGAATAAAAAACCAAGTTTGAGGTTTTGATTAATTTTATTATTGGGTAAACACAGCCAGATAAATAACGTACTAAACAAGGAAAACATACTTTCTGTGTAACCAATAACTCTAAATATTGCCATTGGGTTAACAGTATAGGCTAACATTATTGAGAAAGCTAAAGTTGTGCGATTTAACGCAGTTTTTATCACCCAAAATAGTAAAAAATTAGTAATTAAAAATATACCACTACCAACAATTAAAAAATAATGTGCTGCTTGTTCTATAGTTTGAGGATGAAAGAGGTTACGAATAATAAAAGTCCACAGGGGATAAAATGCTTTACAACTGGGATTAACAGCCATTTCTGCATAATGTAAAACATCCCAATAGTAGCTTTTATGAGGTAATTGAGGAGGAATTTCTCGATTTATTTGCGTTGCTGAGAAGAATTTATGAAAAGCATCTGGATCTATCAACATTCCCACAGCAGCACAAAAAATAAATGCACCACAAATAATCAAGGGTAATATCCAGTTAATGTTTTTTTGTTTTGGGATCATTTTATTTAGGTGAAAACATTTGATTAATTTTTAACAAATAATAAAATATCATCTTACTGCTACGGACTAGGTTTAATGAATCTGTTTTCCATATCACATCACATTGAACTTTAAATACTTATATTTGACAATTGGATAGCAACAGCAGCGAACCGTGGTATAATTTGCCTTGTTTCTTAACTAACGTATTAAAATTTACTATATTACCAGTTACAGGGGTATGCGGCAATGGTGCAACTAAGGTTATCCAGTGTTATCCATAAACATCCACAGTTTATCTTACTACTATTAAGTGCATTATTGTTATTTGCGAACAATGGCAATAATAGTTTATTGGCCTATGATGAAGCATATTATGCTATACAAGCCCGTTGGATGTTAGAAACACAAGACTGGTTAACACCCCAATGGTGGGGTACACCTATATATGATCGCACGGTTGGTATCCAATGGTTAATAGCTTTAACTTATCAAATATTTGGCATCAACGAATTTAGCGCCCGTTTACCTAGCATTATTAGCTGTATTATTAGCGTTATCCTGACATATCAAATTGGTACAATTATACTAAATCGCCAAGTTGCTTTTTTAGCAGCAATAATTCTATGTTTAATGCCAATATGGATATTTGAAGGACGTTCTGCAACTCAAAATACTCCACTAGTTTGTGTTGAACTACTGGGAATTTGGGCTTTATTACGTGGTGAAGAATTAGGCAATAAACAGCAAAAGCAAAAAATCCTCTGGGGAATTTTAGCAGGTGCTACTTTTGGTTTAGGATTCCTGATTAAAGGTTTTATGATTATTTTACCAGGAGTAGCAATTATTCCTTATTTAATATTCAGGAATAAACAACATCGGTATTTAGAAAATATTGGCATTTATTTAGGTTTAATCATTGGTTTTATTCCTGTAATCATTTGGTTAACTTTGAGTTGCCTGAAATATAATAGTTTCTTTCCTGTAACAGATTTATTTGGAAAATTGCTTTATTTATCTGCTGATGACACATACAACCCAGGCACATTTTATTATTTTTGGAATATACCTTTAAATACGTTTCCTTGGGCATTATTTAGCGTTATAGGGATTGTGTGTATTTTGTTTTACCGAAATAATCATATATCTCTGTTGCTAGGTTATCCAATTATCTTGTTTATTCTCCTCTGTAGTTTTAGAACTCGTACACCTTATTATCCTTTGCAAATATTACCATTTATGGCTTTGTTTGCATCTGTAGCACTAATAAGAATTGAAGATATTTACCAACTTCGTAAAAAACGAGTAAATCAAATCATATCTTATTTATTGTCTGCCTTTACAACCTTGGGCATCTTATTATTAGTCTTAGGTTCATTAATAACTTTAAATATTCACTTACCTGTAATCTCTCTCACTCCAGAAATCCAGCAATATGGTATATTAGGAATTATTTTAGGCGCAAGCTGGGCAACTATTAATACTACTTGGAAAAATCGTAAATTCTTGCCTAATAAATATTGGCTTGCTAGTTGGGTTATATCTCCTTATTTAACAATAACTACCCTGGGATTTATAAGTGTTTTAGGTGATAGAAATCCAGTTTTCAGAACCGAACTCCAACAACCGCAAATTCATCAAATTCTTGCTGTTGAACCCATTAACTTTGTTATAGATAACCCAGTCAATAATAAATCAGATGCTGAAGTTGTTAATTATTCAGAAGTAGAAATTTCAAAAACTTTCATGTTGCTAAGTTTCTATACACCACAATTAGGTAAAATAACAAAAATACAAGATTTACAAACTAATAGCTATGCCTGGATAACTCCTAAGATACCCACAAATACTTTAAATCAATATGAGATTATGGGTACAGTCAAAGGTTGGAAACTCATTTACAAAAATTAAACAAACATCAATCTTTATCATCATGGAAAATAACTCATTCAAAGCAGAAGTCAAACAATATTTCGATAAAATCGCCTTTGACTTAGATTGGTGGAATCGTCGCAATAAATATTATTATCAAGATATCCAAAAATTACATAATTTTATTATCCCATCTGGTAGTAAGGTTTTAGAAATAGGATGCGGTACGGGAGATTTATTAGCAGCAACTAACCCCAAATTAGGTGTAGGTATTGATTTTTCAGAAACAGTGGTTTCTATTGCTAAGGATAAATATCCTGATTTAGATTTTTATTGTCTTGATGCTGAGAATATGAATCTAGATGTTTTTAGTAATACTCCTATTTCATCTTGTAAATTTGACTTTATTATTTTATCTGGTGTGCTTGGTTATTTGACAGATATTCAAGTAGTCATGGAACGGCTAAAAATGTTTTGTCATCCCAGAACGAGAATTATTTTAGTATTTCATAATTTTCTTTGGGAACCGTTGCTGCGGTTTGCGGAAAAAATTAATCAACGTCGTCCCCAACCTCCACAAAACTGGTTATCAATGAATGATATGATGAATTTTTTAGCTATTACAGGTTATCAACCAGTAAAAATTGGCAGAAGATTTTTAATACCTAAACAAATACCAATAATTGCTAATTTGATAAATCATTATATCAGTCAATTACCAATAATTAATCATCTGTGTTTAACTAATTATGTAGTAGCACGTCCCGCTTGGTATGAAAATATTAATGATGTCAAAAAATATAATGTTAGTGTAATTATTCCTGCGAGAAATGAAGCGGGAAATATTGCTGCTGCGGTAGAACGTTTACCAGATTTAGGTAAAAGTACAGAGGTAATATTTATTGAAGGACATTCCCAGGATGAAACTTGGGATACAATTCAAGAAGTGGTTAATAACTATGAAGGAAATTTTACTCTTCAAGCATTTCAACAAACAGGTAAAGGTAAAGCAGATGCGGTAAGATTAGGATTTGCAAAAGCAACAGGAGATATTTTAATTATTCTTGATGCTGATTTAACTGTACAACCTGAAGATTTACAAAAATTTGTAGAAGTTATAGCTACAAATCACGGTGAATTTATTAATGGTTCGCGTTTAGTGTATCCTTATTCTCATCAAGCAATGCCTTGGTTAAATTCTGTTGCTAATAAATTTTTTGCTTTGTTAATATCTTTTTTGTTGGATTGTAACATTAAAGATACTCTGTGTGGAACTAAGGTTTTATGGCGAGAAGATTATGAGAAAATAGCTAATAATCGCAGTTATTTTGGCGATTTTGATCCCTTTGGAGATTTTGATTTATTATTTGGTGCAGCAAAGTTAAATTTACATATTGTGGAAGTACCTGTTAGATATCAGGAAAGGACTTATGGTAAATCTAATATTTCTCATTTTCGTGAGGGGTTGATTTTGTTAGGTATGTGTTTATATGCTGCCAAGAAAATTAAGTTTATTTTGTAGTTTTATTATCTGGGTTTATGTATCCTTTCTTAAACAGATATCTACCAAATTTTTGATGATTTAAACATACAGAAAATCACAAAGTAATAACAAATGCTAACATGGCATTAATTAATATTAGTAAATTGAATAAATTGGTGCGTACTTCATTAGACTGAGAAACGCTATATATGTTAAACTGATATACATAGCTTTCTAATCAAACTAATCAAAAATATGCAACTCACCCAAAAGCAATATTACACCCCAGAGGAATATCTAAAATTAGAAGCAACTGCGGACTACAAAAGCGAATATATTGAAGGACAAATCATTCCGATGGCTGGTGCATCTATAAATCATAACCGCATTACAGGTAATTTTTACGCCGAGCTAAATTTTGCCTTTAGACAACAAGACAAATATGAAGTTTTTAACAGTGATATGCGTCTATGGATACCCCAAAAATTAATCTACACCTATCCAGATGTGATGATTATTGCAGATGAACCAGAATTTTTCAATAATCGCAAAGATACAATTACCAACCCCCAGGTAATTATTGAGGTTTTATCTAAATCAACCAAAGGTTACGATAGAGAAGATAAATTTGCAGCTTATAGAACAATTCCCAGTTTTCAAGAATATGTATTAATTGATCAAACCCGCATTCATGTAGAACAATTTTCTAAAACTGGCAAGAAAAGATGGAATTTATATGAGTACGATGAAGAAGATGAAAACATATCTCTTGTAACTGTACCTTTTAAAATTTCTTTACAGAATTTATATAATAAAGTAAAGTTTGGAGTTGTGGAATCTGAATCAGAAAATAATAGTTAAATCTCGTCAAATTTAGCAGTATACTATACTTTGGTTCGGCTATATATCCAACGCAATAACAATATAATAAATTCAATCTTGACATAAGTGCAAATTAGACGGTGGTGAGTGTTAAAAGTGAGTCCTTAACAATTTATAGTTAAGAGTATCCGTAAATTGTTAAATCATTGTGAAAGCTATTACCCTTCTTGGTTCTACCGGTTCTATTGGTACTCAGACACTAGACATCGTTTCTGAACATCCAGACAAGTTTCGTATAGTTGGTTTAGCTGCTGGGCGCAATGTGGAGTTATTCGCAGCGCAAATTCGCCAGTTTCGCCCCCAAATAGCCGCCATTTCCGCTGCTGATAAGTTACCAGAACTTCAGGAAGCAATTAAGGACCTTGATCCCCAACCTATTTTACTCGCTGGGGAAGCGGGAGTGATTGAAGTTGCCCGTTATGGCGATTCCCAAAGTGTTGTTACTGGTATCGTTGGTTGCGCGGGTTTACTCCCTACTATCGCAGCGATTGAAGCGGGTAAGGATATTGCTTTAGCAAACAAAGAAACTCTCATCGCTGGTGGTCCTGTGGTTTTACCTTTGGTGGAAAAACACGGAGTGAAACTATTACCCGCAGATTCGGAACATTCGGCAATTTTTCAATGTTTGCAAGGTGTACCTAAAGATGGGTTAAAAAAGATATTATTGACTGCTTCTGGTGGTGCTTTTCGAGATTGGCCTGTGGAAAAGTTACCGACGGTTAAAGTTGCGGATGCTCTTAAACATCCTAACTGGTCAATGGGTAAAAAAATTACTGTTGACTCAGCAACTTTGATGAATAAGGGGTTAGAAGTAATTGAAGCCCATTATTTGTTTGGAATGGATTATGATGATATTGAAATTGTCATTCATCCCCAAAGTATTATTCACTCTTTAATTGAGTTACAAGATACTTCTGTTTTGGCTCAACTGGGTTGGCCAGATATGCGTTTACCGTTGCTTTATGCGATGTCTTGGCCAGAAAGAATTTACACAAATTGGGAAAGATTGAATTTAGTAAAATGCGGTAATTTAACTTTCCGTGAACCGGATCATCAAAAATATCCTTGCATGAATTTAGCTTATGCTGCTGGTAGAGCCGGCGGTTCGATGACTGCGGTTTTAAATGCGGCAAATGAACAAGCTGTGGCGCTATTTTTAGAAGAGAAAATTGGTTATTTGGATATTGCGCGGTGTATTGAATGGGTGTGCGATCGCCATCAAAATGATAACAAACAAAATCCTTCTTTAGATGACATTTTAGCAGCAGATCAATGGGCTAGACAGGAAGTTTTTACTGCTACTGAAAAGTTAGCAAATAAACCTCAGATAGTTTCTGTGGGTTAAGTTCTAGATTCCCGATTTCTTCAAGAAGTCGGGGATCTTCTGCGATCGCTACTCTTTCATGATATAATTAGAACTAATAAAAATAATATTGCTGCAATTGAAGCCATGGAGATAAATGCCATGATTACCCTAAATATAGATGAGATTCAAAACAATTTATCAGAATTTATCAAATTGATTCAAGAAGGTAATAGCTTGATCATTACTCAAGCAGATAAACCTATTGCTGAAATTAAACCCATACCAACAAAACCAACTCAAAAAGAACGCCGTCCTATTGGTTTATGTGAAGGTGAATTTGTTGTACCTGATAATTTTAATGATCCCCTTCCTGAAGAAATTATTAACCTATTTACAAATCCATGAAAATTATCTTAGATACTCATATCTTTTTGTGGTTTATTACTAATAATAAACGACTAGCAGACCAATATTATGATGCTATTAGTAATCAAGATAACGAGATTTATCTCAGTGTAGTTTCAGTTTGGGAAGCAACAATTAAATATCAATTAGGAAAATTACCATTACCAGCATCTCCTGAAATTTACCTTCCCCAACAGCGTGAAAAACATTTAATTTCCAGTTTATCTATTACTGAAACTACAATTACTCAATTAGCTAAATTACCACCGTTACATAATGATCCCTTTGATCGTCTTTTACTCTGTCAATCTTTAGAGCATGATTTCATCATTATGACAGAAGATAAAGTAATTCTCTCCTATGCAATGGTAAAGTTTTTCTAAAAATATAAAAAAGCGAATTGAGAAGTTTACTACCATTTTAATGGTAATATCTTAAACTAAAGTGCGATCGCTACAACCCTAATTCTTTTTCAATCAGTTTTATTAATTCCAGAATATTACGAGATTTACTAGGTTCTACATTAGACTCTTCAATTATATGGACATGATGGGGAAAATTAGATAAATTGGGAAAATGCGGTACATTATCCCAACGTTTTCTTAAAATTTTCTTTTGTTCATCCATCCACTGATAACGATAACCAAGGGTTACAAAATGTCCTTCAATCATAGTAAATGATTCTGCTATTTCTAAAAAATCATTATTTACTAAAGTTAATCCGAAAATATCCCCTATCAAATAAAATTTTTTATTCAACAATGGAGATTTTAATAATAATGTGGCTAGTTGCTAACTTAATTTTTACTGTATTAATATAATCTTGTAGTTCTATTATTTAGATTGTTATTAATTTAGTTTAGTTATTAATTAGTTATTAATTTTAATATGTTGTTGAGCATTATTTCACATTTCATAAAATACACTCCATTCAAAAAACTCGGTTCTTCAGTGCCTAGTATGCCAAACTATTAATTAAACATCAAAAATGTGTTTAAAAATAAAGGCAAAAAGCCATATCCCATGAAAAATATCTAAAATGCGATGTACTGAGCTTGTCGAAGTGTTAATAAATAATGCCCGTATTTATTTATCATAAGGGTTTTATGGTTTTTGTGAACGCAATCTAGCATACTATGTACTGATGAACCCTTATTGAGAATACATTTTGATGACATTTTTGGTGATTTAGTGTTTCTCAAATGCCTTTTTTCACTTTATGCGTCTTATGCGTCTGTTTTTATACTGATTTTACTTTCTCTCTACGTAATTTACCTCTGTGACAGTTTGGGGTGCGGAATGTGGGTTTAATTACAACCAGCTACTTATAAACTAGGAATATTTGACTTTTCAAACGTCATTATATACACTATAATAAAATCAGCACTTAAACAAGACTAAAAATATTGCCACCGCATTTAACCAAATAAGCTGTTGTGCATTTAATTTGTATAAGTGGAACAGACAAGAGGCTTGTTCCACAAGAGTTCAGAATATTAGTATTATACAATTTAGCTATGTAACAGCTTACCAGTCTTTTATTTGTGTTTTTTTTGTAAGTGCAATTGACTTTTATTCAGTAATACCCCTGAAAAATTCATATTATTCAATACTTGACAGACTATGACTAAAATGCAACTCCACTTTAACGGTACTTTCCCCCTCAAAAAAACCGAAATTAAAAGCATACTAGAAGCAGCATCAACAGAGATAGGTTTAAAAGATACCTTAGAAAACCTGATGGCGAAAACAGGTTTAGGAAATGCTAAAGTTGGTAAAATTAAAAGTTGGGCAATGAGATCCGGTTTAGTTAAAGATAATTATTTAAGTCCAGAAGGAAAAATAGTATTAAAACATGACCCTTATTTACAATCTATTGTAACTGATTGGTTCATGCACTTTTATTTAAGTTTTGGCAATTACGGTTTAAATAAAACTCCTGAAAATCCTGCCGACTGGGGAGGATGGACATATTTTATTTATACATTTTTACCAGAAAATCCCACCTTTACCAAAGATAATTTATTTCAAAATAGTATTCCTATATTTGAAGAACCTGCTAAAGCAGTTCCTGAAAGATTCAAATATATTTTAAGAACTTACACCGAACAACAAGCATTAGCTAATTGTCATTTTCTCCAAGAAACTAAAACCGACACCTATCAAACAGGAAAAGCGCAACTTCCTAACCCTTATTTAATCGGGTATTTCCTAGCTAAACTGTGGGAACGAGATTTTAGTAAAGAAACTTCTGTTTTAACAGATGATATCATTAATCAAAAAATGGGAATTGTGCCAGTATTAGGTATAGAAAAAGAAGCATTGCAACCACATCTTAATAATTTAGAATCTTTAGGAATTATCGAACAAAGACGCACGGTTGCGCCCTATCAAATTATTCGTCGTTGGAATAACCCCTTAAACTTATTAGAAAAATCCTATGGTAACAATAAGTAATTCACTATTTAACTTATCACTTGCAGATGCAAAACCCACAGATTCCCCTCATTTATTATTGTGGGATAATCCCCATGATGCCTCGATTCATAAGCTGACATTTAACAATAATGCTGAAATCATAAGTTATCGTGATGACTTATTGAATCGTGTGAATTTGCAACAAAAATTCCTGATTCTTCATCAAAATTTAGATCAAGAAATAGATGCAATACGACAAATTTGTGCTAATACTAATAATAGTAGTAAATATAACAATCAAAGAGTCTTACTATTAAAAGACTTAGATATTTTAATCACCTATCTTTATAGCAAACCGTCATCTCCTATCAGTCTACTTTGGCAAAAATTGGGAGATATGAGACATTTAGAAAGCATTTTATGGATTTTACTTCCTACTCAAATACATCCTATTAACTGGAACAAAAAACGAATTATCACCATAGTCTAAAACTGATACCAGGGAGATTTACCATTATGCAACTCAATCAAATAGTACAAATCAATGAATCAGGAATGATAGCTAATGCCGTTAACTTTGGTATGATGGCTGATGCTGATAAAAACTTACTGTTATGTCAAGGATTTGTATTTAATCATTCTACTTTAGATGTACTAATTGCAATTCAAAAAAGTTATCATAGTCTTAACCAACCAAACATTCATTTATTTGTACAAGATTACGGTAAAGGTAAATCTCATTTTGCCTTAGTTGCAGCAAACTATTTTCAAAAAATATTAAATAGTCCTGAAAATCAAGGTATTTTAAACCAAATTAAAATTACAGCAGGAAATAATCAAGGAATATTAGAAGAATTAACAGCTTATAAAAAACGTAATCCCAAACATTTAGTAATCTGTATTAGTGGAGATGAAGGAATAGATTTAAGACAGATATTTTTAAAATCCCTGCGTCAAACCTTAGAAAATGAAGGAATCACAGATACTCTAGCACAGCAACTTTGTCAAAAACCCCTGGAATATTTAAACAGCTTAACGGAAGACGAGATTGAAACAGCTAATCAATATCTAGAAAGTGTAGAAAATCAATTTGGAAATTTTGACAGTCTAATTGATTTATTAAAAAAAGATAATTATCGGGTAATTACTACAGTTAAAGAAATTAGTAGAAAACTAAATAAAGGATTTGCTATTGATTTTGAAACAGACTTAAAAATCGAAGAAATTTTACCACAATTAATCAATGAATTATGCAGTGGACAAAATGCCAAATATGCAGGAATTTTGATTTTATTTGATGAACTTAATTATTATCTTAAATCTTGGTCAGCAGATTCAGTCAGTGCTGGTGGTGCTTTTTTACAAAGTATTACTAAAGCTTGTGAAAATCATCAAAGTAAAATTGCTTTAGTTTGTTTTACCCAAATTAGACCTTTAAAATCAGTTCCCAATCAAATTACCAGTCAATCATCAGAAGATTATAAAAAACTTGCTTCTCGTTTAGAAATTGCCGAAAGCACCTATGAACCAGTTTCTAGTTTGGAATTAGTGATTCAAGGTTTATTGGAACAACAAGTTAATACTGATTTGTGGAGGCAATTTTTTCAAAATTGGAATGGTACTCTGTTAGCTGATAGTAGAAAATCTCATGAACACCGAATTAACATTTATAGAGAAAGAAATTGGAGTTTAGAGCAATTTAATAACATCCTAACTATTGGTTGTTTTCCCCTCCACTCTTTGAACAGTTATTTGCTTTGTAACTTAGATTTTACTCAAGGTAGAACAGCAATTCAATATATCAAAGAAGATGTGAGAAAATTTATTAATTCTCAACCAGTGGAGAAAAATGGTAAATTAAACTATCTTCCTGCAATTTCTTTAGTTGATGCTTTTGAAAATAACTTTTCCCAACCAGAATTTTATCGTTATTATTCAGAATATGAAAAAGCTAAGGGTGATATAGCTTCCTCAGCTACAGAAAAAGAAATTGCAGTTTTAAAGGCTATTTTTCTATTTTATGTTAGTCAAAATAAACTACATAAACCAGAATCAGAAAAACATGAATTGATCCTCAGTGAATTAACAGGTTTATCAGTAACACAAACCAAAGAAACATTAGATAAACTAACTGATGATAGAAAAGTTATTTATTTCAATACTGGAGATAATACCTACCGATTTTATTCGGGTAGCAATTTACTAGAAATTAGCCAAGAAATAGCAGAAGAAGCAAGTAAACAAGCTGACAGAATAACAGTTAAGTTAGCGGTAGATCATTGTACAAAAAAACTGACAAATTACCTGAAATCTTCCCAAATTCCAGGAACAGATTTTATTGAAAAAAATCAACTTATTCGGGATGATGAATGGTTTTTTGAATACAAATTTTACAGTATCACCGATTTTGAACAAGCTTTATCTGGTTATAAGACCATAGAAAACATAGCAGGAAAAGGAATTTTTGCTTATGTTTTAGCAGAAACTATGGAAGAAATACAATATATTCGTAATAAAGTAAATCAGCTAATTTCTAAATCTAAACATCAAAAAAGTATTGCAGTAGCTATTCCTAATAAACCAGTAAAAGAGATTTGTATTGATTTACTAAAAATAGCAATTATCACAAGAAAAAATACTGCTGAAAAACAAGCATCAGGTACAGCTTTACAACAATTAAATAAGCAATTGCAAGAAAAAATAAATCGAGAAATAAAAGAAGTAATTGTTTCAGCAACTTATTATTGTCTGAATTTTGAGAAACTAAATAATACTGAAAAACAAGATCGAGAAACTATAGTTAGTCATCTGTTACAGCAACTTTATCCATTTGTACCATCTGTTGCTAAAAATGATAAAATAGCGTTAAAAAGTTCTACTGGAGGTACTATCATTAGTTATGCAGTTAAACGGTTATTAGAAAACGATCTCAATCCTACTAAATTTCCTAACCAATCATACCATACGTTAGTAACTCAAGTATTTGTTAATAGTTGGGGATTATTTAAAACAACTTCTCAAAAATATTCTGTACAAACTCCCACCAATCAAAATATTATAGCTGCATGGAATAAAATAGATGAACTCACAGCTTTAAACAATAAACAAAGAACATCTATTTATATAGATAGAATTTGGCAAGAATTATCTCAACCTCCCTTTGGTTACAATGAATATACCTTTACAATGCTATTTACAGCATGGATATGTGATCATCGTAGCGAAATCACATTAAAAGGTAATTTTGGTATTCCCAAAACTAAGAAAGAACAAGTAACAAATGAAGAAAAACCGATCAAAGACTGGGTAACAACTAACGTCTTTGATAAACCTAAAGAGTTTGTCAATGAATGGATTTTAACATCAGGAAAAAAACCTCAGTTAATTCGTAGTCAACCTGTGATATGTCCTGAAATACCAGAAAGATGCGCTTATAACCAAGCAAAACAATTGATTTCACAAATTGATCTATTTATTAGTTCTGCTGATCCTGATCAAATACAATTACAAGAAATCAAACCTAAAAAAGAACAAATTTTAGCAGGAATAAGAAAAATTGACCATTGGTTAAAACCAATAGAAGAAGCAGAAAATTTACCCGATGATGTCAACCTGGAAACGTTGATAAATCTTTATCCTTTGTTGGAAATACCACTGGAAAAACCCAAAACTTTTAATTTAGCTGCTAATAATTTAGTTTCTAATTTAGCAAATCACTCAAAATCATCAGTATCATCCAATTCATCAGATACTATTGTTGTTTATCCTACTGCACAACAAAAGCAAAGTCACACTGATGCTTTAAAAATTGTTCAAGATAAAATTAACGAAGTAGTTGTAAAATTAGGTGAAAAAGCTAAATTTCTGAAAACAGAACAAGAACTGGGTGGTTATAAAGTTCAAGTTCAAACAGCAATAGAGAAAATTACACAAATTGACTTACCTCTACATTTACTGGATACCTTAAATTACTCTTTGCAAGTTGCTAATAGAAAACTTAGTGAAGTTCAATATCAGTCACAAATTAAAGACTGTTTAGATAAAATCCAAATTCGTTATAATTCTCTCAGTAATAATGCAACTCAACAGGATTATATTGACGCTATTAATGATGTTGAGAAATTAACCAATGAGGTTGTAAAAAAAGAATCACGGTATCAGGAAATAATTAAAGACATTCAAAATAAATCTCAACATTTATCCGAAAAAATTAACCTTTGGGAAGAAAGAATGATAGATATTACTAAAGATCAAGCATGGAAATTATCTTTAGAAGTTAGTCAACAACAAAAACGTTTTACTCAGCCACAATGTTCACAAAAAGTCAACCAGATATTAGAAAACTTAGAAAATATTATCAAAAATACTCAGCAGGAACAACCTACCACCAAAAAACAGGATGATACTAATTTAACATTAGAAGACATTAATAATAAATTGCAGGAAATCCAAAGTCAAACTCAAGACTATACAAATCAAGAAAACCAAATCATTGCTTTATTTAAACAACTTCCTGTTTCTATAAGACAAGAAGTATATCAAAAATTAGCAGCTTTCTTGAATAACCAGGAGGAAAATTAATGAGTAAAATCATTTTAGATCCTACTGGTTCATATCCAAGAAAAAATCACTATACTGTCATTTCTACAGAAGTAGAATGGTTAAAACATTTTACCCTGAACCATGAATATTATTTGATTCAAGGTAAAGCACTTTGTAACTGGACAAAAGAATGGTTAAGAGTATGGAATAAATTAGATTTGATTATTGACACTAACAAACAAGATTTTAGTGAAACAGTAATAGTTAATTGTGTTGTAAAATGTGAAGGTTTAAAACCTGGAGAATTAACAATCTCAATTCATAATTATGATCAAATAACTTTGAGTAATCTGTATTTAACTATTAATGAGTTACCCAATTTTCAAAATGTAAAACTTTCAGAGTTTATAATTCCACCCCAGGATCAAATAATTCATCAAATAACCATTAGTGAATATCCTCAATTACCACCAGATAAAAATACAATAACTATTCCGTTATCTGGTAAAATATCATTTGGTTTTAATGATGATCATTTAGGAGAATCAAAACTGGGTTATGATTCATATTTGACTATTAAACAAATCTACAATAGTGGTTTTCAAGGAGATTTAGATGATTTCTAATTATGATAATGATTTAGTTACTAGCGTTTTCCAATCATTAAGTATTGACAAAAAACGCTTACCTTCTAGTGGACTAACTAATTCAGGTATTCCTAGTTTTGTTGCTGAATGGTTACTAGATAAACTTGTTCCGGGAATGGGTAAGTTAAATGATTTGGAATTAAAAAAAGTTAATGATTTTGTCCAAAAAGCATTTCCTAGAAAAGATGATCCACAAGTTATTAATTATAACATTGCTAAAGGAGAAATTCATAAAATAATCGCTTTAATGCAGGTGAGAGTAAAATTAGAAGCTAATTCTAAACAAATACCTGAACCTTTAGCAAATATCCCCATCTTAAATTTATCAAATTGTGAAATTTCCACAGATATTGTAGACAAATATCAAAGGTTACTTAGACAAGGAGTATGGGGGAAAATTACCTTACGCTTAAACAGCAATGTGAATGGTAATTTTAACGTATCAGTTATTGATTTTGATCCTTTCCAATCATCGGAAGTTGATCTACAAGAATATGCTCAATGTCGTTCTCATTTTACCACAGAACAATGGCGAGATTTAATGTTTTGTTCTATGGGTTATAATCCCGAACATCCAAATTATAATCATCTTGCAAAAACACGGATGTTAACCCGGTTAATTCCTTTGGTTGAATCTAATTATCATCTCATGGAATTAGCACCCAAAGGAACAGGAAAAAGTTTTGTTTATGAAAATATTAATAATAAAGTTTCTGTAGTCAGTGGAGGTAAAATAACACCTGCAAAATTATTTATTGATGGTCAAACTAAATTAGTGGGTTTGTTAGGACGTTATGATATAGTAGTGTTAGATGAAATTCAAAGTTTAACTTTTGATAACCCTGATGAAGTTATTGGACCCTTGAAAACCTATCTTGCAAATGGACGTTATAACCGTTCTGGTTTTTCTGAAAATCCCATTTCTAGTGATTGTTCTTTGGTTTTATTAGGGAATATTGAATTAGATGAAAATCAACGTCCTAAACATAGATATAATTTGATGAAAAATTTACCTAAATTTTTCTCAGAAACTGCTTTTTTAGATCGATTTATGGGTATTTTACCAGGGTGGGAAATTCCTAAGTTTCAACGAGATATGATTGCTGATCAAGTAGGTTTAAAAATGGACTTTTTTGGAGAAGCATTATTATCTTTAAGAAGGGATAATCGTTTTTATCAATATGCACAAGAACATACTGATTTTGATCATCAAACTGTTACAGGTAGAGATGAAACAGCCATTTTGAAAACTGCATCTGGTTTATTAAAGATTCTTTATCCCCATCTGCAATTAACTTTACAAGATTATCAACGAGATTGTTTAGAACCTGCTAGAGAAATTCGTCAGTACATTCGTAATATTCAATACCATTTAGATGATGAATATAAAAAGTATGGAAAGGATATTTATGTTGATGTTAAATAATTTTAATGTTCTCATTAAACATGATGAACACAATCAAGGATCTTGCCATTTTGCAATATAGTAGATAGCCTATTTAATAACCCTGATTTTTCAGTTTTGGATATCATGATCATTACCTTAATAGTCGCTTGGATAATATTTGTCATCCTGTGGAAATTAGTCAAAACCACCATCAAAACTGCCGTAACTTGTGCAGCGATAGTGGTTTTATTATACTTCGGTTTTGGGATCACACCTCAAGATATTTGGCAGAAAATCTCTGAAATTACTCAAAATATCTCCCAAATACTTGTGCGTAATTAAACTTAACTTTGCGAAAAATAAATTTTTAATTGCTGATACTGTTAAGTAACATTTCAAAAGATTCCCAATCCCAAATCCAAAATCGTATTACTTGATTGTATTACTTGTATGAAGCAGTAATTTTCGCCAGTGCATCCTTCATTGCTGGAGGTAACTGACGCATAATTTTACCTCTTTCTCTGTCTAATGCTACCAATGTCACCTGAGCAGAAACATATAATTCTTGCTCATCAGCAGAAACAATTTTATAATCCCAGTTAATGCGGACACCTGTTACTTCCAACATCCGGGTTTTCACAACCGCCATCATTCCTAATTGCAGTGCGCGATGATAGCGTACTGATAATTCTACCACTGGTAAATCACAACCTAAAGCTACCAAATCAGCAAAATCAATACCTATAGAGCGCAAACATTCTACCCGCGCTGCTTCCATCCAAGTTAAATATGTACCATGCCAAGTAATGCCAGCATAATCTGTATGATGAGGCTGCACTCTGATCGGATATTCAAACCAAGTATCAAATTCAGTTTTTGTTAACTTCTCGATCGCACTGGTAGGTGGTAATTTTGGTTGACTTGGTGTTTCTTGAGTCATTTTCAATCTTCTGAATAATTGGTTTTCTTACCCATCAGATTTTAACAGACCCTGCAAAATACTTGACAAAACCGCAAAAACAAGGTTCATTGTCGGTAATGGTGAAAAGGTGGTAGGCGTTGAAAAAACAAAGCCGCTATCACCAATTACCAATTACCAAAAAACAATTTCCTCTTTACCACAGCATATTGCAGGTAAATGAGGAACAAAGTTGATTTTTTCCTAAAAATATATTGATTTTTGTCAATATAAGTATAGTTTTGTCTATGAAATTGTCAACTTAGGACTTGCTCTATCTTATGAGGCAATTTATCACTTCTTAACAAGAGTTTTATGACTTGTATAAGTTTGTATAGATTGCTTGACAAGATTAGCTAGTTCCTGCAATTGGCTAATTGCTTCTGCGCCTTCTAACTTCATCAATTCGCGGTCATCCCGCATTTCAGTCCAAGTAATTCCGTAATCTGATACTAAAAAGCGAATAAGATGATTATCTCCTAAACTTACCATGAACGAAGCACTGTTCATTTGGTCGCCACAGGTGTAGCAAGAAGCTGGGTAGCCATTACGCTCTAAAACTATTGCCAAGGCTTGCAAGTTCATTACCAAGTCTTGGACAAATTCCCTATGTTGATGTGCCAGTCTCAGAAACACTTTTTTCCTCCAGACACCACAGTCATTTGAGTATCTTTTATATTTTCTTTAGATTTTCCCATCCTTTGGTATTGTATACTATACAATGCCTAACAGATAGTTAAGTCTGTAATTAGTTACCCTGCTTAGGGTAGTGGATAACTATTCTGTATGTCGTATCAAACAATTCAGTTTGCAATATATAAATCTCAGATAAAACTAGCAAAGTTAACATTGTCTTTATATGTTTAGCACTAGTCTCCTGAGTTTAGTCAGCAATCAGCCTTTAGCCTAACTCAAATCTCCTGCTAGTCAACCCGGTAACAGTTGCATATTACACCTTTATAAGTAGTGTTTAATCGAATTAGCAGTATTTCTTAACTCTAGCGTAAGTTTTTGCCTTTTTCTTCCCATCTCTATTTTGGTGAATTTATGCTTCATCTACTATTGATTAACAAAGTGCAAGCTTTCTGAGGCTCACAGTACCTAAAACCTTGCACAATTTTAATTTGAATCATCCTCAATCCCTTGATTTCTCTGGGTTTTACGTTTATTCAGCAAACGTAAGTAAATTTTGTTAAATTTTATACTAAATTTTAGACACAGAAAACCCCAAATCTACAGACTTCCTCTGAAGATAGCGGAATCAAGGATCAGGTAGTAGCCATTTAGGCAATAGTTTCGATGTGACTGGGGACTGGGACAATATCTTAGGGGTTGCTGAGAAAGTCTTTCCGTGAGGGCATAGGAGTCAGGAGTCAGGAGTCAGGAGTCAGGAGTCAGGAGTCAGGAGTCAGGAGTCAGGAGTCAGGAGTCAGGAGTCAGGAGTCAGGAGTCAGGAGATCAAGGAGTCAGGAGTCAGGAGTCAGGAGTCAGGAGTCAGGAGTCAGGAGTCAGGAGTCAGGATAATAAGAATAAATTTCTTCCCTGTTCCCTGTTCCCTGTTCCCAGTCCCCAGTCCCCAGTCACCAGTCACCAGTCCCCAGTCACCAGTCACCAGTCCCCAGTCACCAGTCCCCTTTTTGTGAAATTTCCTCAAAAAAATCTCAAAAAGGGGTTTTACCCCTCACTGTAAAAATGTTATACTGTGATGAGTAGATGCACCCTGATGATTTGGAGAGCTATTCAATGGCTCTCTTTTTTAGTTTGATTGCAAGTATTTAGCCATCAGTATTCAGCCATCAGCAAGAAAGGATAAGGGAGCATCCCAATTAGACTTTTCCAGAAAAGAAATTATGGAACCTATTTATGGGGGCAGGGCGAAGCATTTGGGATATCTAGATGTCTGATTTTTCCGTCAAATTATTACCCAAATGCTTCGCCCCTACAACTTATTACAAATTAATAGATTCTATTTTGGAGAAGTCTAATGTGTAAATTTATGTTGATATAAGGAAATAAACGCTCCCAGGCTTTATATAGTCGTAGACAGAGTAGTTAGGACATCAATTAATCATAAAACTGTTTAGACCAGACTCTAAATTAATTTCTTTCTGACTTTGCGCCTTTGCTCCTTTGTGTCTTTGCGCGAAACTTGAATCAAGATGTGGTTCATTTACCTGAAAATAGCTTTTTTCCTATTCCCTATTCCCTATTCCCTATTCCCTGTTCCCTGTTCCCTATTCCCTGTTCCCTGTTCCCTAGCCAAACAGATATGATAACAATTCAAACGGACATGATATAAAATCCAAAATTATGACAGACTGGAAAGAAATTACAGGTGGTGTGACAGCACCCAGGGGATATAAAGCAGCAGGTATTAAAGCTGGGTTGAAACCTTCGGGATTGCCGGATTTAGCGTTAATATTATCAGATGTAGATGCGATCGCTGCTGGTGTATTTACCACGAGTCATGTGAAAGCCGCTTGTGTAGATTATTGTCGTCAACGTTTACAAAGCAAGCATACCACTAGAGCTATACTGTGTAATGCTGGTCAAGCTAACGCCGCTACAGGTAGTCAAGGGGTGAAGGATGCGTTAGAAAGTGCAGACTTGTTAGCGAAAGAGTTGAACATTTCCCCAGAATCAATTTTACTCGCTTCCACTGGGGTAATAGGTCAAAGAATAAAAATGGATGCTTTGCGAAATGGGATACCCAAGTTAGTTGCAGAACTTTCCGAAACTGGATCGGATGCTGCCGCAGGAGCTATTATAACCACAGATTTGGTAACAAAATCCATTGCTTTAGAAACCACTATAGGCGATCGCCCGGTGCGAATTGGTGGTATTGCTAAAGGTTCAGGAATGATACATCCTAATATGGCCACCATGTTGGCTTTTGTTACCTGTGATGCGGCAGTATCATCTACATTATGGCAACAAATGTTAACACGGGCTGCTGATAGAAGTTTTAATTCGATTACAGTTGATGGTGATACTAGCACCAATGATAGTTTAATAGCCTTAGCTAACGGTGCATCTCGTACCCCTGCTATTACCGAAACCGGACCAGAAGCGGAAAAATTAGAAGCAATGTTAACCGCAGTCTGTCAACATTTAGCCAAGGCGATCGCCCGTGATGGAGAAGGTGCAACTTGTTTGGTAGAAGTGCAAGTCACTGGTGCAAACGACGAAACCGCAGCGCGACAAATAGCGAAAACCATTGCTGGATCGTCCTTAGTTAAATCTGCAATCTTTGGACGAGATCCCAACTGGGGAAGGATCGCCGGTGCTGCTGGCCGTGCAGGAGTACCCTTTGAACAAGACAACCTGAAAATTAAAATCGGCGATTTTGTACTCATGGAAAATGGGCAACCTTTACCTTTTGATAAAGCTGCTGTTAATGCTTATTTGAAACAAACGTCCGCAGGTGCTTATCTCCAAGAAGACACAGTATTAATTTCCGTTAGTGTTGGACATGGCCACGGAACAGGTACAGCTTGGGGTTGTGATCTGAGTTATGACTACGTGAAAATTAACGCCGAATATACAACATAGGGCTTACGGAAAAAGTCTTTTCGTGAGGATAGGGGACTGGGGACTGGGGACTGGTGACTGGTGACTGGTGACTGGTGACTGGGGACTGG
>NZ_JACJUZ010000046.1:0-41716 GCF_014299995.1 Sphaerospermopsis sp. LEGE 00249
TGTCTTTGACAATCTTGGGAAATGAATTTATAATCATGATCAAATCAATATTTTGATATAGCTTGCTCAAATTTTAATATATTTTGGGCTATTTTTATCACAGATTTCTTAACATTCAACACTTCTGATAATAAGGTTATGACTTTGGTTTAGAAAAGAGTAAATTTTTAAGATTTGTTAAGTATACTATACCAATACCTAAAAATCAGATTAATGGTATATAATGGGATCTGAGATAGTTAAAATGATTGCCTTAATATTTCATGAGGGTATAACTATGAATGCTTTAACTGTCAATTTTAAATCAGTAATAGAAATGACTGATGAGCAGTTTTTTGAGCTATGTCAAAACAACCGCGACTTGAGATTTGAAAGAAATGCAAATGGAGATTTAATTATTATGCCACCAACTGGAGGAGAAACGGGAAATCGTAATGGTAGGGTAAATCAACAGTTATTTAATTGGACTGATGTTGATGGTACTGGGATAGCTTTTGATTCTTCTACCTGTTTTAAATTGCCTAATGGTGCGGATCGTTCTCCTGATGCTTCTTGGATAAAGTTAGAAAGATGGGATGCTTTAAGTGATGAAGAAAAACAAAAGTTTCCTCCTATTTGTCCTGATTTTGTGATTGAGTTACTTTCTCCTAGTGATAGTTTGAAGACTACACAAGAAAAGATGAGGGAATATATAGATAATGGTGTGCGTTTGGGTATATTAATTAATCGTAAATCTCGTCAGGTGGAAATTTATAGACCAGGTCAGGAGGTTGAGGTTTTAGATTCTCCTGCTACGGTTTCGGGGGAAGATGTGTTAAAGGGTTTTGTTTTGAACTTGGGGATGATTTGGTAATATGGAAGAAGAACAATATACTCCAATTAAACTAATCAACACCAGCTTAGAAGATTCTGAACAACATCTTTACTCTTTTATTGCTGTAGTAGTTAAAAAAAACTGGCTTGGTTATTCAGCTACTGGAGGGAGTTATACTATTCATTTAACAAATAAGAGATTAATAGTAGAGAGTGATGTAAATGCCGAGTTTCTAGAAAACTTTTATAGCTTAATACAGTTTATCCCTTTAGAGGGAACATATTACGCAAAAGGTAAAGCAAAAGAGGCAAAAAAGAAAATGGATTATTTAAAATACACTTCTATCTCTATAAACTATAATGATATTGAAAAGTTTGAATTTCTAACCGGAAATTTCAAACTTAGTTTTGTTCATATTGTATTGAAAGTAAATTTAGATAATAGAAATATAGAATTTTTTAATGATTTAGGGTTAGAGTATTTTAAGCCTTCTCCTGTAAAAGAACTGGATTTTAATAGCCTGTGGGAAAAATTAGGTCAAACTGACTTCAAAAATCTAGGAATACAGTGGTCTGAACATATCAAGAAAATGAAATCTATAGATTCAACTTCTGACTTTATAGATAGGGCTAATAATTTATTACACACATGGATGTAAAAGTAAATATTGCTAAAATTTTTTAATAACTTTCAGCATTCTGAACCACAACAGATGATTTCACTAAATGTATAATTACGGAGATTTAATCAAATTATGTATAATCAAATCAGTCTTTGGGATTATTTACCAGATACCAATAATCTGACTTTAGAAAATCAGATTCACAAAAAAACAATTATTTCTAGTGATGGAGAAGTAATATTATATCCGATTTTTTTTAGCAATCAAGAAAGCAATCAGCTTTTTTCAGATTTATATTCTAGTGTGAACTGGAAACAAGAAATAATCCAATTTTTTGGTAAACAAATGCCTATACCAAGATTGACAGCATGGTATGGAGATGAAGGAAAATCTTATACTTATTCTGGTATAGAACAACATCCAGAACCTTGGAACACAACATTAAAATTAATTAAATCCAAGATTGAAGAAATCGCTCAAGTTAATTTTAATAGTGTTCTTCTCAATTTATATCGTGATGGTAAAGACAGTGTTTCGTGGCATAGTGATGATGAACCAGAATTAGGTAAAAATCCCATCATTGCTTCTGTTAGTTTTGGTGCAACTCGTCGTTTTTCTTTACGACATAAGCATTCAAAAAATCACAAAATCTCCAGATTTTTATGCTCCTAATCTTCATCACACATTTGAGAGTTATCTTGCATCTCTACAAGATTCTGCAAAATACCTATGGAAATCCTAGATTTTGATGAATTTTATCGGTTGTATTTTCACAGTGAGGACATTTTCCCTCTTTTTGCTTATTTTCGATTTCTATAACTATTTCATCATCAGTAATAAAATCATAATTAACAACCTTGATATCTTCAAGATTAATAACTTTCGTAATCAAGTGAAGTAAGGGATTAGATGGCATATTTATTAAATCACTAATTTTTATTTCAATCTTTTTGAACTTTCTTAATCTTAATTAATTCCAAGACTCTTTTGTGATAATCACTTCAGACTGTTAATTAGTATAACATTATCGTCCGCTATCCGGTTTATTTATATTATTTTACCATAACCACTCTAGTAGAGCCGAGATTTTATCTAGTATTATTAATGGGAAAAGAAAAACGTTCAGAACAACGTTTAAAAAATTCAAAAGTGCAAATAATAAATGGCTTTTTAGGTACAATGTATACCCTAGCTATAATTAGTTTTATCCTGGGTAGCCTCTACATCATACAGAAAGAATTGAAAATAAATTCTTTTCCATATCACCAAATTGAAAAATTTAGAGAATCTTTAAAATAAAATTCTAAAATTTAGAATACAGCAAATTGGCAGGAAATAGCTCCCAGACTTCTCAAAAAAGTTGCGTATATGGATATGATATGACGTTCTTGAGAGTCTGAGTTGAGAGTCTGAGCAAGACTCCTGTACTAATAAAGCTTACCAAAAGTAACACTTAGTATTTTAATAGACGAATTTAAACAGATATTGGAAAATTTCTCTATCTAATGGAGGAATAAAGATACAAACAATAAATACTAAATAATTAAATATTCCGATCACCTGACGAACTTTAATACAATATTCCCCCGTTGATATCTGATAGCGGGGGCTTTTTTTATCAATTTTTTATCTAATTATACCAACAAATAATTTTATCTAAAAATTTATCTCTCTAAAGGAGGACTTGATAAATAGCGAATAATTATTAAATATTAAATAGCCCGATTACCCTACCGGACTTTAGCTCCAAACCCCCTCTTGTTATTAACCGTTCAAGAGGGGGCTTTATTCAGATATCAATTGATAATTGACAATTGAAAATTGATAATTGTTTGATTGCAGTTTAAAACCTATCCTTTCCATGAAAATGTGGCTGTCTATTTTCAATATTGGAATTTTTGAACATTTATCATTTATCATTTATGAGTTGTGATTAAGGATTACAATATTCACATAATCCCGGATCTGCAAACTGTTTACCATCAGGATATAATTTTTTCTCTATGAAATTACATTTGCAACATTGATAAATTACCGCCATAGTTAATAAAGTTGGTTGATGGCAACTTTCACAAGGTAAACCTTTAATTTTTTGAGTTATACTAAATCCAGGGGTAGAACATTGAGGACAACAACTATTAATTTTATTCAGCAAATCTTGGGTAGCTTTTTCGATATTCTTCATCCGCATTGGATTATAAAGTGCCCGCATATCAGTTTCTATATGTAAATTACCATCGGGGGAATTATTGAAAGCGAAATTCACAGCTTCCTGTAATTTTTCTGTGGTAGTTATACCTTTAATAATTTCAAGATTTTCAGGATTTGATTTTTCAAACCAAACCACTAAACCATGTTCAGGGAAACCGACTTTTTCAGCAAATTCTTCTGCTTCTGCTAAACTGCTAATAACTCGATGATTAAAGTTAGTATCAGTAGAAAAAACTTCCCCAACAATTTCTAATTTTTTTTCTTGATCTAAAAAAACAATAATTTCTCTGTTAGCATAAATATAAGGAAAACTGGGATGAGGTGCAAAACTCCCTTCACTAGCAATAGCTATCTTTTCCCCTGTCATCTCCATAGCTTTTTGTGCTTTTAATTTTGCAGTGGCAATTTGTGTATCTGGGCGTTTTATTTCTCTAGTAAATGTGCCAAAAACATCGGTGTTAAAATCCTGTGGTACAATAACCTTAATTCCTAATTCTTGTTGTAATAATGGGGCAATTACTTTTTCTTTATGGTGCATAGTTGCGATCACAGCCACACGGTTATTAAAGAGATTTTTCAATAATTGCTTTGTCATTACGGTTGAGACTCCCTGATAAATAATATTACAGAAGATTGCAGATCAATCAGGTACAGAATCAAAGGTAAAACCTAGATATAAAGAGAGAGGGCAACCACAGGGGGTTTGCCCCTACTGACTCCTGACTCCTGAATCTTACATTTTTATGGTGGGCAATGCCCACCTCAAAACTTAACTTTGCGCTTGGGGAACTTGATTATTTTGATTAACTTGATTCATTTCTGCCAACATTTTTTCTTTATTGCGTCTGCGAATTTTGGCATACATTTGAATACTAGCAGCCATGAAAATCACTAAACCAAAAATTAACCAAGCAGTGATATCTGTGGGTAGATTATTCTTGAAAATAGCCAACATGACAATGACAACTAATAACAAAGTCGGTGCTTCATTTAAAGCCCTTAATTGTTGTCCACTCCACTTACATTCATCGGCGGCTAACTGTTTCATTAATCTACCACAATAATGATGATAGATTAATAAAATACCCACAAAGCCTAATTTAAAATGTAACCAAGTTTCTTTTAACAAGTCTGGGTTAGTGGAAAGAATACCAATGGCCATCGCTACCGTGACGATCATTCCGGGGATGGTAATAATATGGTAAAGACGTTTTTCCATCAGTTGATACTGGTTTTTGAGTATCGTTTTTGCGGGTTCTGGTTCTTGGTTCGCTTCTGTGTGGTAAATAAATAAACGCACCAGGTAGAATAACCCTGCAAACCAAACTACAAAACCAATAATGTGAAAGGCTTTAAACCATGAATAAGCCATGAATTGTCACCTACCTTAGTCAATTTACAGATGATTGCATTTACTCTTATTATCAGGTTACGGCAATTATTGACAAGGTTGCAGATTATCGCGGTAATTAGTAATTGATAATTGGTAATCAATTATTTCTGTCACCTGTCACCTGTCACCTGTCACCTGTCACCTGCTATGACGACGCACAAAGGGTAACAGGTCTTGTAAAATCACTTCATGATAATGTTCTTGGGGATAATGTCCCACCTTATGTAACTTAATTATGTCTCCATCGGGTACAGATTTCACAAAACTTTCAGCCATATCTAAAGATAACCAAGGGTCAATGATTCCCCATTGTACTAAAATCGGTTTTTGCCATTCTTTAAAACCTGTTTCAATTTCTGACATGGCTTGATCCAGTTGCAAATTTCTAATTGTTGATAGTAAACTGCGACCAGATGCTGAAGTTTTCAAGAACGGTTTTCTATAAACATCTAAATCTTGATCTTCGATGCGATAACGACATCCACCTTCTAAGGTTCTATCCACTAGTAAGGGATCTTGTGTCATCATTTCCCCTGCTAATGGTAAACCCATTTGTTGAATTTTCCAAGGTAGTTTAGCAGATGTAGAAATGGGAGCATTTAAAATAGCAATGTTGGCGATTTTTTCAGGATTTTTCAAGGCATATTGTAAACCAACTGAACCTAAAAATCCCTGCACAACTAAGGAAAAACGTTCTAATTCTATAGCTTGAATAAAGTCATCTAAAGCTTTGATAAATGCGTCGGGAGTGTAAGCAAAATCGCGTTTTTCTGGTTTGGCAGAAAAGCCGTATCCAATCCAATCTGGTGCGATCGCTCTTGTTCCCTGTGCTGCCAAAGCTGGTATAATATTTCTCCAGCTATAACTTTGGGAAACTATGCCGTGTAGTAATACCACTGGTAATAAATCACTTCGTCCAATGGGTTGGGCTTCCCGATAATACCATTCTAAGGAATTTACTGTTATCTTATGTTCTTTTATTGACACTTTATGTTCCGATCCTGAAAATACAATGATATAGATCCCCGACTTCTAACATTAATTTATCATTTATTGTCAAGACTAAAAAACAAGTAGGGTATTATTGACTTTTATTTGACAACCTGATAAAATAAGCAGCTATTGAGAGATATCATAAAACAGTTAAATATTTTTTGTCAGAATAATGAATTAATAAAAATTAATACTTGTTCCTGTTGTGCAGCTGTTAAATTGTCTAGTTTTTCTAAAATAGATTTTTTGTTTTCCAGTGCTGGATTCATCATGAAAATCCTCATCATTTGTAAAAAAAATCTTCTTTAATCATATAGGCATCCGCTTTTATTTGTGAAAATATCCTAATTTTTTAATTGATTCTATCCTGTAAATCCTTTAATCCTGGATATCTTGATTCTGAAAATCTGCGTTTATCCGCGTTTATGTATTTATCCTGCAAACAAAGATTCTAAATCTTGACGACCATTGACAATTCTGAGAATTTCTACATGATCATCAACAAGTTGATAAAGAATGATGTAACCATTAAGAGGTATTCCCCGCATTCCTTTTCTGATGTGTTCGTAACTACGCCCCATTTGGGGAAATTGCAGCAAGTTTTCACACTTTCTCGTAAATTCTTGAAAAATCTTTTCTCCTGTTTCAATATTTCTAGTTAAAAAATATTCGGAAATGCTATCTAAATCTTTTATTGCTTGAGGTGAAATTAAACATTGATTCATTTTTTCGCCTCACGCGCATGGCGAAATTTGGCTTGCATTTGTTCAATGACTGTTTCTAAAGGAACTCCTTCACCTCGTTCTAATTCTGCTGCGGCTTCGTTGACTTTAATTCTCACATCTTCTACCCATTCTTCATATTCTTTTTGTGTTTCTTGTAACAATTGTAATGCTTGATTAATTACTGCTTGAGCATCAGGAAATTTACCTTGTGCTAGTTGGGTTTTAATAAACTGTTCTTGTTCTGGGTTTAGGGTAATATTCATGGTTTGTCTTCTGTGATTGATAATTTTTATTATAAACAATATGTAACTTGGGTTAGTTCCACCACGACAAGCATATTCCCATTCAGCCTCTAGTCTCTAGTTCCCATGCTCTGAGTGAGCAAGTCCTAAGTTGACAATTTCATAGACAAAACTATACTTATATTTATTGACAAAAATCAATATATTTTTAGGAAAAAATCAACTACTTGATATATAATACGGTGATATCAAGTATTGAATTGAGACTATTGCCGACGCGAAAACCAAGCAATGATGGTGGTAGTCTTTTTCAGAAACTTAATTGGAACACAATCGCGTCTGGCTAAGGCGTGAAAGTCTACTGAGGGATAACTGCTCCCATGCTCCCGTTGAAGTAGAAAGTAAAGTCTAGTTTTGTCTAGGTTTTATATAGCAGAACACAGTTAGGGGTTATGCCTCAATGATAACTGGAGGTAGAACCTCCTAGATCGCATTACCAGTCTCTGACTGAGAACGAGAAAACGAGAAACAAAAATAGTTTTACTCCTGACTCCTGTACGGGCGTTCGCGAAGCGTGCTGGAAGCATCAGCATGCGGACGACCAATTATCAATTTTTGTCCAAAACTAAGCTGTTGTGCATTTAATTTGTATAAGTGGAACAGGCATCTTGCCTGTTAAACAAGAGTTCAGAATATTAGGATTATACAATTTAGCTGTGTAACAGCTTATTTTCCGAATGCTTCGCCCCTACGACTCCTGCTGTAAAAGAAGATTGTTCTAGAATTACAATTAACTGTGTTCTCTAATTTAACCGAATCTGTGACTACTACTCCCCTTTCCCCCAACTTCTCACAAACCGCTGCTGTTCCCGATAGCTTAGGACGTTTTGGACGCTTTGGTGGTAAATATGTTCCTGAAACTTTAATGCCGGCTTTAGCTGAACTGGAAACAGCTTATCACCAATACCGTAATGATCCTGATTTTCAAGCAGAATTACAAGGTTTACTGCGAGATTACGTAGGACGCGCTACCCCTTTATACTTTGCTGAAAGACTCACCGCCCATTATGCCCGTCCTGATGGCACAGGAGCGCAAATTTACTTAAAACGCGAAGATTTAAATCATACAGGCGCTCATAAAATTAATAATGCCCTTGGTCAAGTATTATTAGCAAAGCGCATGGGTAAGCAGCGCATTATTGCTGAAACAGGTGCAGGACAACATGGGGTAGCTACAGCTACCGTTTGCGCTCGTTTTGGTTTGCAATGTATTATTTACATGGGTGTTCACGACATGGAACGCCAATCCTTAAATGTGTTTAGAATGCGCTTGATGGGGGCGGAAGTTCGTGGTGTGGCAGCAGGTACGGGAACTCTTAAAGATGCCACTTCTGAAGCCATCCGCGACTGGGTAACGAATGTAGAAACTACTCATTATATCCTGGGTTCTGTAGCTGGTCCCCATCCTTACCCGATGATAGTCCGGGATTTTCACGCGGTTATTGGCCAGGAAACTCGCGCTCAAGCAATGGAAAAATGGGGTGGTTTACCTGATATTCTCATGGCCTGTGTGGGTGGTGGTTCTAATGCAATGGGACTTTTTTATGAGTTTGTTAAAGAACCATCGGTGCGGTTAATAGGTGTGGAAGCTGCTGGTGAAGGTGTGAATACTGGTAAACACGCCGCTACCTTGACAAAAGGACAAGTTGGTGTATTGCATGGGGCAATGAGTTATCTGTTACAAGATAATGATGGACAGGTGATTGAACCCCATTCCATTAGTGCAGGTTTGGATTATCCTGGTGTTGGTCCAGAACACAGCTATATGAAGGATATTGGCAGGGCTGAATATTATAGTGTGACAGATGCTGAAGCTTTAGAGGCATTTCAACGCTTATCCCGGTTAGAGGGAATTATACCTGCTTTGGAAACATCTCATGCGATCGCCTATTTAGAAACTTTATGTCCTCAACTTACAGGCAGTCCCCGGATTGTGATTAACTGCTCTGGTAGAGGTGATAAGGATGTGCAAACAGCTGCTAAATTCTTAATTCAAGGCTGATAATTAATCATGTTGAGAAATACTATTTCAGCTATTGGTGCAGGTTTCTTAGTTTTAGTCAGTGGTGGGATGGCTAGTTCTGCTCCCAGTCCATCTTTTATATCCAATGACAGCTACAAAGTAGCACAAACTAATGTTAATACTGCTGCTATAGAAGCCTCTGTTTTCCAACAAATAAACCAGTACCGATCCTCCCAAAATTTACCCCCATTGACTCGTAATTCTCGTATTGATCAGCAAGCAAAAATTCACAGTCAAAACATGGCTAGTGGTAAAGTTACCTTTAGTCATGATGGATTTCAAGCACGAGTCAGAGCGATTGGTATTCCTTTCAGTAGAGTTGCGGAAAATGTGGCTTACAACAAAGGTTCTACAGATCCTGCAACCACCGCTGTACAAGGCTGGTTAAAGAGTTCAGGACATCTAGCTAACATTAGAGGTAATTATAACCTCACAGGAATTGGTGTGGCGAGTAACAGGAAAGGACAAATTTTTTTCACACAAATTTTCCTCACATCAAGATAAATTTTAGTACCTGATTGGTGATTGGTGATTGGTGATTGGTAATTATTTGGTTTCGTAATCCCAATAATTTCAATTGTCAATTATCAATTATTTTTGCATCTGTCAATGGATACTATTTTTTATATATTTTTTTGACTAAAAATGTAGTGACAATAACACTTTGTGAGGTGAAGCATCTACCATAGGCATATACTGGATACTGGATTTTTTTAAAGTTATGAAATTGGCAGACTTTTAGCAAAATAAAATGTCATTTTCAGGAAAGTGAACTCAAAAATATGAATTATAGAAGGTGACAGGTAATGGGTCATAGGTAATGGGTAATAGGTAATAGGTAAGATTTCTCCTGACTCCTGTACGGGCGAAGCATTCGGAAAATAGGCTTGGACAAAATTTATAATTAGTCGCCCGAATGCTTCGCCCCTACGACTCCTGACACCTACTGTAATTCTTCAGTTCACCAATACTTGACAGTATCCTGGTACTTATTCTGTACATCAGAAGATAGAGTATATGTCTGATAAATCCATACACTACCTAATTCTCTATGTTCCGACAAACTGCTTTTGGCATGGCTTTAAGTACGCTTGTCCTTGCTAGTGGATTGATGACTGATCCTGTTCCCAGCAATAATTCTGCTAAAAAAATCACTCACACTCAGTCATTTAATACTTCTAGTCAGGCGGCTATTTTGAATCTTGGTTCTGAAAATGCTACTTTAGAAAAATTAGTTTTTGAGCAAATTAATCAATATCGTGTTTCTCAAGGATTATCAAAGCTCACCTTAAATGCAAGTATCACTCAGCAAGCAAGAATTCACAGTCAGAACATGGCTAATGGTATAGTGAAATTTAGTCATCATGGATTGGAACAACGAGTTAAAGCCATTCCTCTTAAATATGACAATGCAGCCGAAAATGTGGCTTTCAACGTGGGATATAGTGATCCAGCAAAGCAAGCTGTGATTGGTTGGCTCAACAGTCCTGGACATTTGCATAATATTCAAGGAAATTTTAAATTGACAGGGGTGGGAGTGGCGACTAATGCCAAAGGTGAAGTTTATCTCACACAAATATTTGTCAATACCAAATAGATTGTCTTACTGATTTTTTGCACAATTTGCATAATAATAAATTAGTGTCTGATCCAGTAATTTTTTAACTGATAGACACTATCATTCATTTGGGAACGATTGATGAGATTAGATGATTTTAGGGTTAGTGACGGTGATATAGATGCTGCTACCCTCGCGGAGTATTTAAAATCTGAAGCTCTGGCTGTAGACACGGAAACAATGGGATTATTACCACAACGCGATCGCTTGTGTCTTGTTCAGTTGTGCAACCCAGAAGGAAAAGTCACCGCTATCCGCATCGCTAAAGGACAAACAGAAGCTCCAAATTTAAAACAACTTTTGGAAGCAACCCACATCCTCAAAGTATTTCACTTTGCACGGTTTGATATTGCTACCTTACGCCACAATCTTAATATTCAGGTTCAACCTGTTTTTTGTACTAAAATTGCTAGTAAGTTAGCCCGCACCTACACTAACCGTCATGGTTTGAAAGATGTAGTACAGGAATTAGAACAAGTAGAACTAGACAAAAGCTCTCAAAGTTCTGATTGGGGGAATGCTGCTAATTTATCGGAGGCTCAATTAAGTTACGCTGCTAATGATGTCCGCTACTTATTGAGCATTCAAGAAAAACTAACGCAAATGCTACAACGAGAAGAACGTTGGCAACTAGCGCAAGAGTGCTTTCAAGTTCTACCAACATTGGTTTCTTTGGATTTATTACAATTCAAAGATTTATTTGAACATTAATTGGTAATTGGTAATTGGTAGTTGGTAATTGGAATTATTATTATTATTGATTTTCTTATCTGCCCAATGCCCAATGCCCAATGCCTAATGCCCTATTTACTTCTGTTGATTTTCCATAATCTTTTGGATGCGAGAGACAACATTGTAATCATCTGCACCTGCGGGAGTTCTTGATTCGATAATACCTTCTGTTTGTCCACCAATTGCTTTCCATGCTCCCAAACCACCTTTTAATTCTGATACGTGTACAAATCCCGCAGCACGCAATCTTTGGGCAGCTTGAGCAGTTTGTCCCTCATCAGTGCCGTAAACATAAATATCACGGCTTTTTTGTAAAGAAATTTCTGCACGATCTGTTAGTTCATCTATAGGCATAGGCATTGCGCCCATAATATGACCTTGGTTGTAGGTTGAGCGATCGCGGACATCCAAAATTGTAAATGCTGGTTCGCCCCATTCTAGACGAGATTTAACTACATGAACATCCGATTCTACTTCTATGGGTGGCTGTTGAGGAATAATCCCACCCATCAAATTATTAGTCATAAGTTTTATCCGTTTTAACCTATTCAATTTCAACTTCAATCAACTTAGTCAACAATAAATTAACAAACAAAGTCTAGTTAATTTGTCTGGCTTGAGTATGAAAATATAAAAATTTTCCTGAATAAATCCTGAATAAATCCTGAATAAATCTTGTAAAAATCTATCTTTAGATATATTCGATTCCTCATATCGTCATCAGTAAAATTTCAGTACAGATACTTCGGTATAACACCACAATTGATTTATATTTTATACATTTTTTTTTTCAAAAAATACCAAAATCATACATTACCGATACATTTTATAAGGATTATTATAAAGTTTGCATAAACTTCAGGAAAAATTCAGTGTATACAAGGACTAAAGCATTTTTCCTACTTATTTATTTAGCCAGGAGCTAAGATACTCCTTAAACACAACATCTCAAAGCATCTGTCACCACAGAAAATCGCCAAATCAATCAATAAACTGCATTGGACTATGGATAAGCTTGCCACGAATATTCCCAAGATTATGATTGTAGATGACGATTTCAGTGTGAGAAATCTCGTCTACCGTTTTCTGAGTCGAAAATACCAAATAGAATCGGCCTCAGATGGTAAAAGTGCTATGGCATTATTTGATCAATTCAATCCAGCCTTGGTAATTCTGGATTGGAATTTGCCAGATGCCAATGGCTATAAACTTTGTCAAGAAATGCAAAGTCGCACCAATGTTTTAGTTTTGATACTCACTAGCCGGAATGATGAAGCTGATAAAATTAAAATTCTGGCCGCAGGTGCAGATGATTTCATGACTAAGCCATTTAGCCTAGCAGAAGTGGAAGTCAGAGTTGAAGCACTTTTAAGACGCATTCGTTATATCCATCCTCATCAATCACAACGTCTTGTTTTTCAACAATTAGCAATTAACCCAGAAGGTAGAGAGGTAAAATTGAATGATAAACCTTTAGCTTTAACGGCTTTAGAGTTTAATATTTTACATTTTTTAGCTAGTCATCCAGGACAAGCTTGGAGTCGTCCCCAACTAATTCAGAAAATTTGGGGTTGTGACTATGTAGGAGATGGAAGGGTTGTAGATGTGCATATTGGTCAATTACGTAAAAAAATGGAAGTTGATTCGAGTACACCAGAGTTTATCAAAACGGTACGCGGCTATGGTTATAAGTTTGAACCACCAGAAGGTAACAAAGTTTAACCTCTCCGTAAGTATTCAGCTATCAGTAATCAGCCAATAGCCAGTATTCAGACGTTTTAATTTTAGGAATGTTATCTGCATCTGCTTTTTTTCATTCTTTGTATTTCAATCTTTTAGGTACTGAGGGAAACCGATGACTGAATGCTAAATGCTTACACTCCAGAGCAAAAACAAATCATTAAAATATTGGTGCGTTTATCAATTAACAATCTGGTTGTACATCTGAATTTACCAAGGATTTTTATTGGGGCTTGATCACAGATTTAGCATGAGTTGGAATTATTAAGGCTAAAGTCGGTCAGGGAATTTGTATCTACTCAAGCCTCAGAGCAATTTTAGATTTTGGATTTTGGATTTTGGATTTTAGATTTTGAAGATTTTTAAAATTTCCGCTAATAAGTTATTATAGAACTATAAAATCTAAATTGACTATATACTATATATTCTTATCAATATAGATGCCATTAAAGAAAGTAATGAAAATCACAGTTATGACTTTTAACCTCCGCTGCGACAAACCAGATCCGGGGGTACGTCAGTGGGAAAAGCGTGTAGGTGCGATCGCTGCTGTTATTCAACACTATCAACCAGATGTAGTGGGTACACAGGAAGGTAAACCCCATCAACTGAAGGATTTACAAGCACTTTTACCAGAATATAAATTTGTTGGTGGCGATCGCTCTGGTACAGGAGAAGATGAACACTGTGCAATTTTCTATCAACCTGAACTTTTAAAACTGCAAGAAACTCAAGATTTTTACCTCAGCGATACTCCAGAAATTCCTGGTAGTATTACTTGGGGAACTCGTTTACCACGCATGGCAACTTGGGCTAATTTTCAGGTGGGTGATCCTAGTATTTCTCTAACTATTGTTAATACTCATTTAGATCATGAAATTGCTAAAGCGAGGGAGTTGGGTGCAGGTTTGCTGAGTCTGCGTTTAATGGGTTTTCCTGCTGAAAATTATTTACTGTTAACAGGAGATTTTAACGCTCATTCCAGAACTTTAGAACGAATAATTTTAGCTGATAATTTTAGAATACAAGATACTTTAGCAAATCTGCCGTTAGCAGAACAAAAAACTTTTCATAATTTTACTGGTGAACCCGTGGATGCTAGGGATACAATTTATGGCGATCGCCGTTTTCACATCGAACAAGTAATCATTGACAATAAACAATGGGAAAGTATTTGGCCTTCTGATCATTTTCCGGTGATTGTGAAGTTAAGCATCAGGAATAGGGAATAGTAGTCAAAAATTAAGCAGACTTAACGGATACTGCTAACTGTAACCCTAAAGCATCTAATAAGGTACGTAAACAATAAAATTCAATTTCTCCTTGCTCAGATAATTTCTGGGCTAGGTTCTCATAACATTGCTGTACTGTTTTTGATAGTTTCTCAATTCCACCTTGAGCTTCAATAACATTTTTAAGTGCCTTATTTAACATTTTAGGATCGCCTTCTTCTAGAACAACTTCAATATAAGTAGCTGCTTCCAGTGGATCTTTTAAGTCTTGGATTAGTTTTTCATGGTAGCTAGTGCTTTTAGACATCCTTTTCCTCTCCGCGTCTCTGCGCCTCTGCGTGAGGTAAACTTTGCCTTTGCTTCACTAACTCCACCGCTAATTGTATCGCAGCTTTCATACTGGTTGCATCAGCAATACCTTTTCCGGCAATATCAAAAGCTGTTCCATGATCTGGGGAAGTTCTCACAAACGGTAAACCAATGGTAGTATTTACCGCCCGATCAAAAGCCATTAATTTTACCGGAATTAAACCTTGATCATGATAAAGTGCTAAATAAGCATGAGCAACATTTTTAGAAACATTTTTAAGATCAGAATTACCATACCAAGCTTGACCCGGTTTCACCCACATTGTATCCGGTGGTATGGGTCCTTCTAGTTGTAAATGCGGTCGTTTTTGTCTTTCTGCTTTTAACCAAGGGATTAACCAATCTATTTCTTCTGTTCCTAATTGTCCCATTTCTCCACTGTGGGGATTTAAACCAGCGATCGCAATTTTCCCATTTTTAATCCCAAAATCTCTTTCTAAACATTCTGCTAATAAATCTAATTTTTTTGTTAATAATTCCGGTGTTAAGACTTGAGATACTTGACATAATGGAATATGTGTGGTAGCAAGTAAAGCCCGTAAAGTCCAACCTGTCAAAGGCGATCGCCCGACAAACAACATTCCAAAACGTTCTACACCTGCTTTCTCGGCTAAAAGTTCGGTTTGTCCCGGATAATCAAAACCAGCGGCTTTCCAAGCTGATTTAGCGATAGGTGCTGTGACAATACCATCAAAATCACCTGCTAAAGTTTGAGATATGGCATATTCCATATAAGCAAAACTGGCCGCACCACTAGCAGCATTACCCACCCCAGTAATAATTTCACCTGAGTTTGGTACATCAACATCAATCACATTTAACTCATCAGGATTTGCCAAAGCTAGTAAATCATCAGTATTAGCTGTCAAATTTTTATAAGCTTTACTAAGTAAATTACGGCTACCAACAACGACAAAATAACAGTTTTGGCTAACTTCTGAATCAGCCAAAGCCTTTAAAGTTACCTCTGCTCCAATACCGGCAGGATCTCCTAGTGTGATTGCTAAACGTGGACGTTGATTAGTCATTGGTGATTGGTGATTGGTCATTGGTGATTGGTGACTGGGAAAATAGTTTATAACCTCGTAGCTACCCAGTCCCGATTTCAATTAGCTGCTAAACTATTTTAGAATTATTTAGACAGGTCTAATCCTCAAGACAGTTGAAGACCTGGTTTACCTAAGTTACCAGACTAGCAAAAATGAGATTTGAGCGATCAAGTTAAGTTAAGCAGTCTCATAAACGGTAAACATCTACAAACCATTCAGTTCACAAAGGAGAAACACAGCAAATGGGCGGCGAAATCTTAAATGCAGCTATGCTATCTTTCGGCTTAATCTTCGTAGGTTGGGGTCTCGGCGCTTTATTGCTGAAAATTCAAGGCGCTGAAGAATAAGCAAGGGGCAGGGGGCAGAAGGCAGGAGTTTTTTATTTTGGATTTTGGATTTTGGATTGTTTTTGTGATCTCCAATCTAAAATCTAAAATCTAAAATTTTCTTCCCCAGTCCCCAGCGATGCACTGAGCTTGTCGAAGTGTCCCCAGTCCCCAATCCCCAGCCTCCTTAAAAAAAATGTAAACTTTTATTTCTATAACTAAACTCTGTTAAGATTTTTATCATAAAACATTAAAATATATAACGACCCTCATGACATTATTAATTGTCGGTGCTACTGGCACATTAGGAAGACAAGTAGCTCGTCGTGCTATTGACGAGGGGTACAAAGTACGCTGCTTAGTTCGCAGTACCAAAAAAGCTGCATTTCTCAAAGAGTGGGGTGCAGAACTGGTGAAAGGCGACTTGTGCTATCCCGAAACCCTGGTAGGAGCATTAGAAGGTGTAAACGAAGTCATTGATGCTTCCACATCTCGCGCTACAGATTCATTAACAATTAAACAGGTAGATTGGGAAGGTAAGGTAGCATTAATTCAAGCTGCAAAAGCTGCGGGTGTAGAGCATTTTATCTTTTTCTCTATTCTTGATGCTGATAAATATCCCAATGTACCGCTAATGGAAATCAAGCGATGTACAGAATTATTTTTAGCTGAATCTGGCTTAAATTACACTATTTTAAGATTAGCTGGGTTTATGCAAGGCTTAATTGGTCAATATGGCATACCCATTTTGGAAAATCAGCCGGTGTGGGTGACAGGTTCATCTTCCCCGGTGGCTTATATGGATACTCAAGATATTGCTAAATTTGCGATTCGGGCATTGAGTGTACCAGAAACCCAAAAACAAACTTTCCCTGTGGTGGGTACTCGTGCTTGGAGTGCAGAAGAAATAATAAATATTTGTGAACGTTTATCAGGAAAAGATGCGAGAGTAACACGGATGCCTATTGGCTTGTTGCGTGGTGTTCAAAGCTTACTGCGGTTTTTCCAATGGGGATGGAATGTAGCTGATAGATTGGCTTTTTCCGAAGTTTTAGCCAGTGGTAAACCATTAAATGCGCCAATGGATGAAGTATATACAGTGTTTGGCTTGGAGCAACAACAGACAGCCACAGTAGAAACTTACTTGCAAGAGTATTTCAGCCGGATTATGAAAAAGCTGAAAGAGCTAGACTACGAGAAAACCAAGAGCAAAAAGAAAAAAGATAAAAAAACGCCTTTTAAACAGTCATCAAAAGCTAATAGTCAATAAAATCCCAGATGTTGATTACAATATCCCAAAATATGTAACCATTACTAAAGAAAAAGCATAGCCTACTTGGATATTTGAATGTGCCGAAAGCTGGCATTATCTACAACGACGTTAAACCGATAGCAACTAGAACCGCTATCGAACTCAAAGACCAGTTAACCGCAGCTGGTTGGGATGTGTGTGTGACAACAAGCATCGGTGGTATACTGGGCTACTCTAATCCTGATGGTCCTGTATGCCACACCCCAGTGGAAGCTCTCACACCTCCCGGTTTTGATCCCAGTATGGAGTTTGCAGTGGTATTAGGGGGAGATGGAACTGTTTTAGCAGCTTCCCGTCAAGTTGCCCCCTGTAGGATACCATTGTTAACTGTGAATACTGGTCACATGGGATTTTTGACAGAAGCTTACCTTAACCAGCTTCCCCAAGCTATAGAACAGGTAATGACAGGTAAGTATGAAATCGAAGAACGAACCATGCTCAATGTCAAAGTGCTACGGGGGGAAACTGTCTTATGGGAAGCTTTATGTTTAAATGAAATGGTGTTACATCGAGAACCATTAACTTCGATGTGCCATTTTGAAATTGAAATTGGTCATCATGCAGCAGTGGATATTGCGGCCGATGGTGTAATTGTTTCCACGCCAACGGGTTCAACTGCGTATTCATTAAGTGCTGGCGGACCAGTGATTACTCCTGGTGTGCCAGTGTTACAGTTAGTACCAATTTGTCCCCACTCTCTGGCTTCCAGGGCTTTGGTATTTCCTAACAATGAACCTGTGAACATCTATCCAGTCAATGTACCCCGGATGGTGATGGTGGTAGATGGTAACGGTGGGTGTTATGTATTTCCAGATGATCGGGTATATTTAGAGCGATCGCAACATAAGGCTAGGTTTATTCGCTTACAATCACCAGAGTTTTTCCGCGTTTTACGGGAAAAATTAGGTTGGGGACTACCACATATTGCTAAACCCAATTCTGTAGAATTGCCATAATTATCAGTAGTCAGTTGTCAGTTGTCAATACAGGTTTTCTTCGACAATTGGTAGTTAAGCAATTGTATTGGGTTGTATTGGGAATGAGTAATTAAAATTGCATCTTGGGACGGTCGAGGTTTGATAATGGAACGTGCTAAAACATCTACAATATCATTTTTAGCAACAGGCTATTTTCCGAATGCTTCGCCCCTACTTCGCCCCTACTTCGCCCGTACAGGAGTCAGGAGTAAAACCCTATTGTAGTAGGAGTTTCATGATAAATTGATGTCCTAACTACTCTGTCTACGGAAGCACAGGAAAAAAATACCAACAATGCAACCAAGCTAATATTTCTTTATGGTAATATTCCCAATACATTCAAATCTTTGATTTTGCCGGAATTTTATTTATTGATTTTTGTTTAGTTAAATATAGTTGACAATTTTTTAATTTTATAATGTAGTCATGGTTAATCATCCTAGAGGAACTCTCTGAGCGTGTTAGCTTTTTTTTCTGCCTTGTTGTTTTTACCAGAATCAATAGTTATTAGGGATGTAGAATGAAAAGATTAACTTTTTATATAGTTGTGTTACATAGTTTATTTTTAGGTATGGGAACTGCTTGCGCCCAGTCATTAGAGACAAAGGCAAAGGAAAATCTGGCAACTTCAGATCAAATAACTTTACCAGCATCGCAACTATGGGTAATTAATCAAAATAAACAGGTACAAAAACAACCGTTTATGTGGGTGGTAGAAGATCCAAAAAAAGCCAGACAACAACCATTTTTACAACTTGCGAAAAATGCCAATAAACCAACTAAAAAACCTGGAGATATCACTAAACCATATAAAAATGAGAATTTAGAAGAATTTGATGATGTTGTCAAAGACACTCAAAAATTAGAGGGTATATTTACTCTTTATCGCCAAAAAGAAAATAATAAAATATATTTAGAAATTAAACCAGAACAACTAAATAAAAACTTCTTAGCTACAGCTACTTTGGAATCTGGTATTGGTGAAAAAGGTATTTATAGTGGTTTACCGTTGCAAGATTTTCTATTTTATTTTCAACGCATAGATAATACTTTGCAATTTGTGGTGCGGAATGTGAATTTTCGGACTCGTGAAGGAGATCCACAAGCTCGTTCTTTGCGCCGTTCTTTTAGTGATTCTGTTCTCTATAATTTGCCGATTAAAAGTATTCATCCCCAACGGAAAACAATACTCATTGATTTAGGTGATTTACTCTTAACAGATTTAGCAGGATTATCTGCGAGTTTGGAATTATCAGCAAGTCCAGAACAAGCCTATTTTGGTAATGCTAAAGTTTTTCCCCATAATCTAGAAGTGCAATCAATTTTCAATTTTACAGGCGCTGGCGGAAATCTGAGTGTACTGGCTGATAGTCGTGGCTTTACTCTCAAGCTGCACTATAGTATTTCTCAACTGCCTAATAATAATTATCAACCGCGTTTAGCAGATGAGCGTGTGGGATATTTTATCACTGCATATCAAGATTTATCTAGGGATGATCGTCATGATAATTTTGTCCGTTATATTAATCGCTGGAATTTAGAAAAACAAGACCCCAAAGCGGAAATTTCTCCCCCAAAAAAACCGATAGTTTTCTGGATTGATAACGCTGTTCCTTTGGAATATCGTGATGCGATTAGAGCAGGGGTATTAATGTGGAATCAAGCTTTTTTGCAGGCGGGTTTTAAGGATGCGATTGAAGTTAAACAAATGCCAGATAATGCTACCTGGGATGCGGCTGATATTAGGTATAATACAATTCGCTGGATTAATACGGTAGATGGCTATTTTGCCCTTGGTCCCTCCCGTGTTAATCCTTTGACGGGAGAAATTTTGGATGCTGATATTCTGGTAGATGCTAGTTTTGTGAGGGCTTTAAAAAATGAATATCGGCAAATTATTCTACCCAAGCAAACACAAAAACAAACACAAACGCCAACTACTTTATCTACATTGATGCAAAATCGCCTTCTTTGTGGTAAAAATGATCAAAAAAATAAAGGGTTAATTGGCAATTTATCTAAACTAGCGGGAGAGTATGATTTATGCTATGGGATAGAATCTGCTAATCAATTTGCTTTTGGTGCTTTGGCTATGTCACTATTAGCAAATACTGTTCCTAGTCGGGATCAGATGCAAGATTATATTCATCAATATTTACGTTTAATTATTGCCCATGAAGTAGGCCATACTTTAGGTTTGCGGCATAATTTTCGCGGTAGCAATCTTTTACCTCCAGAGGAGATGAATAATCGAGAAATTACTAGCACTAAGGGTTTAACTGCTTCAGTGATGGATTATATTCCTCCTAATATTGCCCCTCGTGGTACAGTTCAGGGGGATTATTTTCCTGATAAAGTGGGAAGTTATGATATTTGGGCAATACAGTATGGTTATACTCCTTCTGGGGCAAAAAGTACCATTGCAGAAAAATCATTTTTGGCAGAAATAGCGAAATTATCAGAAAACCCAGAGTTGAGTTATTCTCCTGATGAAGATACATCGGAAATTGATCCTACATCTGCACCTTGGGATAATAGCGGTAATGTGCTAGTTTATTCTCGCTGGCAGTTGGATAATTCCCGTGTGATGTGGGATCGTTTAAATCAGGGTTATTTAATGTATGGTGATAGTTACAGCGATTTAACTGATCAGTTTAGTACCATTTTTGGTAATTATTTACAGCAGTTAAGTTACACTATTAAATACATTGGTGGTCAGTCTTTTTACAGAGTTAATCCGGTTGATAATAAAGGCAGATTACCATTTGTGGCGGTTCCTGTGGAAAAACAAAGACAGGCATTAGCAACTTTGCAAGAGTATGTTTTTGATGAAGAGGCGCTGAAATTTTCACCGAAACTACTGAATAAATTAGTACCTTCTCGTTGGTATCACTGGGGAAGTACACCTGTCACGGGGCGTTTAGATTTCCCGGTTCATGATTTGGTGTTGTTTGTACAGAGTGCGGTTTTGAGTGATTTACTTTCAAGCGATCGCCTGACTCGCATTAAGGATATCGAACTTAAAAGCAAACCCGGTGAAGCACTGACTTTACCTGAAGTATTTAATACTTTGCAAATGGGAATTTGGACGGAGGTTTTACAACCAAAAGGAAAATTAGAAATTTCTAGTTTACGACGGGGTTTACAACGGCAATATGTCAACTTTTTGACAGCGATGGTATTACGGAAAGTAGATGTACCAGAAGATGCTCGCACTTTAGCATGGTATAAGCTCAAACAATTAGATCACCAACTCAAACGGGTGAGGTCTGATGATGAGTATACAAAAGCGCATTTACTGGAAACCCGCGATCGCATTGAAAAAGCTTTAAATGCTCCATTGCAGGGGAACTAGGGGACTGGGGACACTTCGACAAGCTCAGTGCATCCCTGGGGACTGGGGACAGAAAGAAGTTTAGCAATAACCAATTACCCATTACCAATTACCTATCACCAGCCTAAACAAATAATATATTTATTTAAACAGACATGATTTCACCCATTAATTTATTTGAGTATGAAGAGTTAGCAAAAACCCATCTACCCAAAATGGCGTTTGATTATTACAGTAGTGGTGCATGGGATGAAATCACTTTAAAAGATAATCGCGCTGCTTTTACACGGGTGAAACTGCGTCCTAAAATGCTCGTTGATGTCAGTGAAATTAACTTGACAACTGAAGTTTTAGGTGCATCGTTGCAGTTACCTCTGATGATTGCACCTATGGCTTTTCAGTGTTTAGCCCATCCAGATGGGGAAATTGCTACAGCAAAAGCCGCAGTTTCCGCAGGTGTGGTTATGGTGCTGAGTACCTTATCTACTAAGAGTTTAGAAGATGTGGCAATGGTTGATGATGGTTTGCGCTGGTTTCAACTTTACATTCACAAAGATCGGGGTTTAACTCATGCTTTGGTAGAAAGAGCTTATGCAGCAGGTTACAAGGCACTTTGTTTAACTGTGGATGCGCCAGTGTTGGGAAAAAGAGAGCGAGATCAACGCAATGAATTTACCTTACCCCCTGGTTTACATCCTGCTAATTTAACCAAAATGTCAGGTTTAGACATTCCCCAAGAAAAAGGCGAGTCTGGTTTATTAACTTATTTTGCCCAGCAGATTAATCCGGCTTTGACTTGGAAGGATTTAGAATGGTTAAAATCTTTAAGTCCTTTACCGTTAGTTTTGAAAGGAATTTTACGGGGTGATGATGCGGTGAGGGCGGTGGAATATGGCGCACAGGGGATTGTGGTTTCTAATCATGGTGGTAGACAATTAGATGGGGCGATCGCTTCCTTGGATGCTTTACCGGAAATAGTCGCCGCAGTGGATGGTAAAGCGGAAGTCTTGTTAGATGGGGGTATTCGTCGGGGTACTGATATTCTTAAAGCTTTAGCGTTAGGGGCGAAAGCGGTTTTGATCGGTCGTCCGGTATTATGGGGATTATCGGTATCTGGAGAAACGGGAGTAGCTGATATTATCAACCTACTCAAAGAGGAACTAACTACAGCAATGGCTCTCAGTGGTTGTGCTAGACTAGAGGATATAGATTCTAGTTTGGTGATTTGTCGTTAGTGGTTGTGGAAAAAAAAGGCAAAAAATTTTTTTCCAAACCCCTTGCCAAATTAGAAGAATAGGTTATAATAGAAAAGTTGCTACCAAGGGCGAGTGGCGAAACTGGTAGACGCACCACACTCAAAATGTGGCGACCTTGCGGTCATAGGAGTTCGATTCTCCTCTTGCCCATTGCTTACTAGATAAGGGTTTTAGGGTTTTTGGGTTAGAAAATTTAAAGTTCTAAAAACTAAGTTTCTACCAAAATTACCCCAAAAAAAATTACATCAGTGTCAGTAAGTAGAAAATACTAACTAACATAGTTATACCAGATAATTGAAACCTTTACTATGTATACATTGTAGGTATTTTGGCTACAAGCTAGGATAACTACCTGATCAGTGTATATCAAGGTATTATAGAAAATACATGATGCGGTTAATTTTAATAGGAATTTTGATTTTATTAACAGCTTGTAGTAGTATTGCATTGCAACCGACTTATGAATTAGTTGAAAAAGCCATTGCTATTCAACTAGAACAAACTCAACAGCAACTTACACAAAAGCTAGATTTAGACTTTCAAAAATTTGAGATTAAGCAAGTAGTAATTACGCAAGAAGAACCTTTAACCATTGAATATTTACCAGCTTATCATGTCCAGGGAACTTATGATTTAACTGTTAAATTACCCAAAAAACAAATCACTCAACCACAAAAACCTTTTGATATTTATTTACAAATTCAACGAGAAGGTAAAAGTTGGCGTTTGCTACTTCCTGAAAAAACTAATAACGATAAACCATCAATTTGGCATAGTTATCAATTGATGATTGATGATTGACAATTGATAATTTCTCGTTTGTAGTCTGAGACTGGGAACGAGATAAAAAGAGAGAGATAAAATTCTGACTCCTTGAACTCCTGACTCCTGACTTTTTAATAATTCTAATTTTGATAAACTCTACCTTTCCAAGCACCTCCTTTTCCTTGCCAATGTCGGTTAGCAGAATCTAATGTCATTAAAGTATATAAAAAGGCAATGATAGGTAAACAAAAAGCTAACCAAAGAGGACATTTATAAAAGGCGATTATGGGAAAATATGCGAATGTCATTAATAGCGATATGAGTAGACCTGTAATGATTATTAGCAGATTACCCATAATTAAACCTAAGATAATTCCTAAAATTGGCAGCATATAAACTATAAACATTCCTAAGACACTTCCCACTAACAACAAAGGAGAATAATTTAGTTGTGTGTAGGCGCTACGGGCTACCATATTCCAAATAGTTTCTAGGGAATCATAAGGACGCAAACTATAAGTTAAAGCATCTAATCCCACCCAAATTTTACCTTGATGAGATTTCACGACTTTGGCTAAAGAACAATCATCAATTAATGCGTGACGAATTATTTGTAGTCCGCCTATTTTTTCTAGGGTTTCTCGACGAATTAAAATACAACCACCAGCAGCAGCAGCAATAGATTTTTTCGGGTTATTTACCCAACGAAAAGGGTAAAGTTTTTGAAAGAAAAAGACAAAGGCAGGTATTAATAATTGTTCCCAAAAACTTTGACAGCGCAGTTTTACCATGAGAGATACTAAGTCTAAATTCTCTGTTTCTGCTTTGGCAACTAATCGCCGTAAATTACTAATATCATGTTCTATATCTGCATCTGTTAGTAATAAATAGTCAGGTAGTTGTAAAGATGTTTCATGAAACGTCTCTACAGCAACTTTTACACCTTGTTCCATTGCCCAAAGTTTACCACTCCAACCATGAGGTAAATCTGCACTATAAATAATATGTAATTGTTCGAGTTTATCAACTGCGTAAGCTACTCCTTGGGCAAAATTCGCTGTACCATCGGTACTTTGATCATCTACTAAAAATACATGAAAATTACCAGGATAGTCTTGTAAAAGGAGCGATCGCAAACTTACAGGAATTACATCAGCTTCATTCCTAGCTGGAACTACTACACACACTGTAGGTAAAGATTGTAATTTATTTGCTGTGGTTTTTAACTGTTGATCTACCCGCCAAAACTGCCCCCAAAACAACAGTAAAAATAACCAAATTGCTAAAGATAAAACCATCAAACCCGCTAAAATTTCTACCATAACTTCTACCATAACTGCTGAGGTCAGGATTTTATGCAAACACAAGACAGGGTAAAAGTCAAGGAAATTACAGAAGCGATCGCCGCTAGTCAAAAACATCTGCTGTCAATTCAAAAACCCGATGGTTATTGGTGGGCGGAATTAGAATCAAATGTTACCATCACTGCGGAAACTGTACTGTTACATAAAATTTGGGGAACAGATAAAACTCGACCTTTGCATAAGGTTGAAAACTATTTGCGATCGCAACAAAAAGAGCATGGAGGATGGGAACTATTTTATGGTGATGGGGGAGAACTCAGTACCACTGTAGAAGCTTACATGGCCTTGCGGTTATTAGGAGTACCTGCAACCGATCCCGCACTCATAAAAGCAAAGTCTTTAATTTTGCAAAAAGGTGGAATTAGCAAAACCCGCATTTTTACTAAATTACATTTAGCATTAATAGGTTGTTATAATTGGCGTGGACTGCCATCATTACCACCTTGGGTAATGCTATTACCTGAAAATTTTCCCTTCAATATTTATGAACTTTCAAGCTGGGCGCGTTCTAGTACCGTGCCATTATTAATAGTCTTTGACCAGAAACCTGTCTTTGAAATTGACAACCCCATCAACCTAGATGAATTATATACCGAAGGTGTGAATAATGTCAAATGGGAATTACCAAAAAATAATGATTGGTCGGATATATTTACCATTTTGGATGACGGGTTTAAATTAGCAGAAAGTTTAAATTTTGTACCTTTTCGAGAAGAAGGAATCCAAGCTGCTGAAAAATGGATTTTAGAACGTCAAGAAGCTACAGGAGACTGGGGGGGAATTATTCCCGCTATGTTAAATTCTCTGTTAGCTTTAAAATGTCTAGATTACGACGCTAACAATCCGATTATTTACCGGGGTTTAAAAGCAGTTGATAATTTCGCCATGGAAACAGAAAATAATTACTGCATTCAACCTTGTGTTTCTCCCGTATGGGATACAGCCTGGGCAATTCGCGCCTTAATTGATTCAGGTTTTGAGGCAGATCATCCAGTAATAGTAAAAGCTGGAGAATGGTTAATAGACAAACAAATACTTGATTATGGTGATTGGTTTGTCAAAAATAAACAAGGAAAACCCGGTGCTTGGGCGTTTGAATTTGATAACCGCTTTTATCCCGATGTGGATGATTCTGCTGTAGTTGTCATGGCTTTGCATCAGGCAAAATTACCCAATGAAAACCTCAAAAAACAAGCTATAAAAAGAGCTTTAAATTGGATAGCATCAATGCAATGTCAACCGGGAGGATGGGCAGCTTTTGATATTGATAATCATCAAGAATGGCTAAATTCTATTCCCTATGGTGACTTGAAAGCTATGATAGATCCAAATACTGCCGATGTCACCGCTAGAGTAATAGAAATGTTGGGTGCTTGTAACTTATCAATTCCCGCAGATAAGTTAGAAAAGGCGTTGAATTATCTTCTCAATGAACAAGAAACAGAAGGTTGTTGGTTTGGACGTTGGGGAGTAAATTATATTTATGGAACAAGTGGAGTTTTATCAGCATTAGCATTAATAAACCCCCAAAAATATTGCAGTGAAATAGAACGAGGTGCAGCTTGGTTAGTGAAAGTGCAAAACTCTGATGGTGGTTGGGGAGAAACTTGTTTTAGTTACAATGATCCGAGTTTAAAAGGTAAAGGAGACAGTACCGCATCTCAAACAGCTTGGGCGATAATTGGATTAATTGCAGCAGGTAAAGTTACCGGAAAATTTGATTTTCAGAGTCTTAAAAAAGGGGTTAATTATTTGTTAGAAACTCAAAGTTCACATGGTACTTGGGATGAATCTTACTTTACAGGCACAGGTTTTCCTTGTCATTTTTATCTCAAGTATCACCTTTATCAACAGTATTTTCCCTTAATTGCTTTGGGAAGATACAGCAGAATTTAGTAGTCAGGAAGAAGCACTGCGTTGAAGAGTAAAAATTTCTTGCTGTATAAGTTAGATCCTGTACCTGATTGAACTGCAATTTGCTGTATCATTGAATTAATAGGTGTATTAACACTCTGTTAACCTAAGCATGAGAGTAATCCCTCATGCTCGGTTTCAAAACCGTGGGTGATGTTTTCAGATCACATGGATTTTTTCTAAGTTAACCTTAACTAAGCACAAATGTGTTTATATTTAGCCTTTTGTAACTCGATTTTCAAATTCTTTGCAAGTATTTTCGACTATAGCAAGAGCAGATGGATAAATACTATCATGCTCTTCTTTCAGCCAGGCTAGAAGTCTAGCAAGCTGGGCGTTCCGTAGATCTAAGTCTGTCTGAAAAATTATTGATGTTGCCATTGCTTGAGCATATTGAGGTGGATGACCTTGCTGTACTAAAGCATCAATCAGAGCGGCTAAGGCTTGCTGTGACACAGAAGCAGAAGCATTTTCTATAGACATAATTTAGGGAGAAATAATTGAATTTGACTAATTATAATAATAGATTTCACCCAATATTTCCATTCCTATTGTTCAGTAATTTTAAATTACTCAGTACCTACATCAATAATTCCTCGTAATTTACTTAAATAACAATACTGATTATATAAGTTAAAATCTCAGTATATATTCGTCAACCAAGTATTTAAGCACAAATAAATAATTTTTAAATTGATTAGTCTGAATTGATTATACTTAAATAATTTTTGCTCACGAAACCAACTGCAACGCATACAGATCAAGGTGAATAGAATAAATACTTAAACTCAATGTCTTTTTATTATACAAAAGTTTGGCTATTTACAGATCACAGATACTGGTATGTGTAGATTAAGGTAAGTTACAAAAAATCTAGTTTACTCCTAATATATTTATTTTTGTAACATTGTTGTTAACACGGGTTATAATTAAAACATTTTTTCATAATAAAATTTACGTAAATATTTGCGATCAATGTAATTTAAGAGTAAAAATTATAACTGAAAGGCAATTACACGTAAGGACAAAAACATAATTTCCTTAGCCATAAATTTCTTGATTTTTAGTTTTTTAGCCGGGTTGGCATTAAAAATTGTCATTGTCACAGTCAAGAAGGATCAGGGAAGAGACTCAAGAGAAAGGTTTTGGGTAAATTTAATTTTTGTTATAATCCGTTACATATTGAGTTATAACTTAGTAATAATGACTGACTTTATTCTCTACTACTGATTTTTTTGCCAGGCTCTTTACAAATAGTAAAACTAGTGATATTAGTATAAAGAGTTCAAGCGAGTGTATAACTTACTATCTTGTAAATGTTAAATGACTCCAGTAAGTTAGGTTAACATCAGAAAATTCTGGGACTAAACAAACTGGAATTTCCTAGTGAGACTAACTATATAGTGGTTTAACCACATACATAAAGTTGTCTCTATATAACCTAGTAAATAAAAGATCAACCTTTATAAACCTTACTGTAGTCATGTTTACAATGAAACTATTACAAGATATAAGTAAATACTCAAATCAACAACAATGAATTAAGGTACAAAACAATGGCAGTTGAAAAAACTAATTCTTCCTCCAGCTTGGCAGAAGTTATTGATAGAATCCTAGACAAAGGTATCGTTGTAGATGCTTGGGTTCGTGTTTCCTTAGTTGGTATTGAATTACTAGCAGTAGAAGCTAGAATCGTAATCGCATCTGTAGAAACCTACCTGAAATATGCAGAAGCTGTAGGTTTGACTCAGTCTGCTGCGGTACCTGCTTAATTTTGAAGTAGATATGCAATGAGTAGAATAATTATCCAATTAAAGGTAATTATTCTGCTAAACTTAGCTTGGCAATGCCAGAAAAATCAGCAACAATAAATTAAGGTGCAAAACAATGGCAGTTGAAAAAACTAATTCTTCCTCCAGCTTGGCAGAAGTTATTGATAGAATCCTAGACAAAGGTATCGTTGTAGATGCTTGGGTTCGTGTTTCCTTAGTTGGTATTGAATTACTAGCAGTAGAAGCTAGAATCGTAATCGCATCTGTAGAAACCTACCTGAAATATGCAGAAGCTGTAGGTTTGACTCAGTCTGCTGCGGTACCTGCTTAATTTTGAAGTAGATATGCGATGAGTAGAATAATTATCCAATTAAAGGTAATTATTCTGCTAAACTTGACCTGGCAATGCCAGAAAAATCAACAACAATGAATTAAGGTGCAAAACAATGGCAGTTGAAAAAACTAATTCTTCCTCCAGCTTGGCAGAAGTTATTGATAGAATCCTAGACAAAGGTATCGTTGTAGATGCTTGGGTTCGTGTTTCCTTGGTTGGTATTGAATTACTAGCAGTAGAAGCTAGAATCGTAATCGCATCTGTAGAAACCTACCTGAAATATGCAGAAGCTGTAGGTTTGACTCAATCTGCTGCGGTACCTGCTTAATTTTTAAGTAGATATGCAATGAGTAGAATAATTATCCAATTAAAGGTAATTATTCTGCTAAACTTAGCTTGGCAATGCCAAAAAATAAACAACAATAAAAAATTAAGGTGCAAAACAATGGCAGTTGAAAAAACTAATTCTTCCTCCAGCTTGGCAGAAGTTATTGATAGAATCCTAGACAAAGGTATCGTTGTAGATGCTTGGGTTCGTGTTTCCTTGGTTGGTATTGAATTACTAGCAGTAGAAGCTAGAATCGTAATCGCATCTGTAGAAACCTACCTGAAATATGCAGAAGCTGTAGGTTTGACTCAATCTGCTGCGGTACCTGCTTAATTTTTAAGTAGATATGCAATGAGTAGAATAATTATCCAATTAAAGGTAATTATTCTGCTAAACTTAGCTTGGCAATGCCAAAAAATAAACAACAATAAAAAATTAAGGTGCAAAACAATGGCAGTTGAAAAAACTAATTCTTCCTCCAGCTTGGCAGAAGTTATTGATAGAATCCTAGACAAAGGTATCGTTGTAGATGCTTGGGTTCGTGTTTCCTTGGTTGGTATTGAATTACTAGCAGTAGAAGCTAGAATCGTAATCGCATCTGTAGAAACCTACCTGAAATATGCAGAAGCTGTAGGTTTGACTCAATCTGCTGCGGTACCTGCTTAATTTTTAAGTAGATATGCAATGAGTAGAATAATTATCCAATTAAAGGTAATTATTCTGCTAAACTTAGCTTGGCAATGCCAAAAAATAAACAACAATAAAAAATTAAGGTGCAAAACAATGGCAGTTGAAAAAACTAATTCTTCCTCCAGCTTGGCAGAAGTTATTGATAGAATCCTAGACAAAGGTATCGTTGTAGATGCTTGGGTTCGTGTTTCCTTGGTTGGTATTGAATTACTAGCAGTAGAAGCTAGAATCGTAATCGCATCTGTAGAAACCTACCTGAAATATGCAGAAGCTGTAGGTTTGACTCAGTCTGCTGCGGTACCTGCTTAATTTTTAAGTAAATGTCCGAGATTAAGAATTTAATTAGGATTAAATTCTAGTACCATCACTGCTTTTTTAATGACTTTGATATGCGGAAATATAGTTTTCATGAAAGCATATCTATTAAAAAAGCAGAAACACCTGCAACTACATTCACTGAGTAAAAAACTCCGGTGAATGTAGTTGATACCAGCTTCTAATTTCTAGGAGAACTTCATGGCGGCTTTAATGGAAAGAATCCGGCAGGAGAATAACTCAATATTTGAGGAAGTAAATTTATTCCTGTCTGAGACAAAAAGCAAGCGGTTTACTCAAGCCAAAAAACAAGCGGAAGAACTGCGTCAATTCCAGCAGCAACTCAAGCAAACAACTGATGAGTTTTTGACAAATGCTGCTAAAGAACGTATTGCTCAAACTAACCAGCAAGCAAAAGAGTTGGACGAGTTCTATCAGCAACTCAAGCAAACAACCGATGAGTTTTTAGCAAATGCTGCCAAAAAACGCATTGCTCAAACTAACCAGCAAGCAAAAGAGTTGGACGAGTTCTATCAGCAACTCAAGCAAGCAACCGATGAGTTTCTAGCAAATGCTGCTAAAGAGCGTATCGCTAAAGCTGAGGCACAAGCGAAAGAGTTGAGTGAGTTCCATCAGCAACTTGAGCAAACAACCGATGAATTTTTAGCAAATACGGCTAAAGAACGTATTGCTAAATCTGAGGCACAAGCGAAAGAGTTGAGTGAGTTCCATCAGCAACTTGAGCAAACAACCGATGAATTTTTAGCAAATACGGCTAAAGAACGTATTGCTAAAGCTAAGGAACAAAAGCAGAATCTGCGTCAATTCCGTCAGGATTTATTTGCGAGTGTTATTGGCAATTACCGTCGTAATTAATACTCACAATCCTGCTGACTGTTAGATAATTGGGCTATATAGTAATTCCCCCTAATCCAATAGTTGTAAAACTGTGAAGATCAGGGGGTGAATAATAAAAATCAACAATGAGTTTTGGCGTTAAACAATGATAGTCTCAGTTTATACCTGGTTCAAGCTAAAAACAACAGCTATTTGAAAAATAACTTGACTACAGTTATATAACTAAGCTCTCTGCTGGAAACTATATAGATTAAACATAGCACATTCCAATTAGAAAAGATAGCAATCTTTTTCCCTTTTTTCCAAGTTATTTTGCAACTATCGTGAATTTATGACTATCATGAATATGAATCAGAAAAGAGCAGTTCTTCGTGTTCGCCCAGGGCAGTTTGTGGTGACACCTGCTATTGAAAAAGTAGCATCTCGGGCTTTACTTTATCTCAAGTCAGGGTTTCCCATTCACTTACGGGGTCCAGCTGGAACAGGTAAAACTACTTTAGCTCTGCATTTGGCTCATTGTTTAGACAGGCCAGTAATGTTATTGTTTGGAGATGACGAATTTAAGAGTTCAGATCTGATTGGTAGTGAATCGGGATACACTCACAAAAAGTTACTCGATAATTATATTCACAGTGTTGTAAAAATTGAAGACGAATTCAGACAGAATTGGGTAGATTCTCGACTAACTTTAGCTTGTCGGGAAGGATTTACATTGGTATATGATGAATTTAATCGTTCACGTCCTGAAGTTAATAACGTATTGCTTTCAGCCTTAGAAGAAAAAATTCTCAGTCTTCCCCCTAGCAGTAATCAACCAGAATATTTAAATGTTAATCCCCAGTTTCGGGTAATTTTTACCTCTAATCCAGAAGAGTATTGCGGCGTTCACTCTACACAAGATGCTTTAATGGATAGATTGGTAACTATTAATATGCCAGAACCAGACGAGTTAACTCAAACTGAGATATTAATTCAAAAAACAAATCTAGATAGAGAATCTGCTTATTTTATCGTGCATTTAGTTAAATCATTTCGTCAGGCTACAGGGGCTGAAAAAACTTCTGGCTTGCGGTCTTGTTTAATGATTGGTAAAGTTTGTGCAGATAACGGTATTGTAGCAACACCAGAAAATGCGGACTTTCGGGATATTGCTATGGATATTTTATTCAACCGCACAAATTTATCTATCAGCGAGTGTACATCTATTTTGGCGGATTTGCTGAGTCAAGCTTCTACAAGCGTAGCCCAGGCTTTAGAGATGATGAATGTTGATGAAGAGTTTAATAACGGTCATTCTCTAAAGGAAGTTTCCCAGCCTCAGACTGATTTAGAAACATTAGAAAATATAGTTCCTTTTGAGAAGGAAGTTTATTATTACCTAACTGAGCATAAAAGTGAAGGAATAAATGGATTGCAAAAAGCTTTGAATCTAGACAAGAATGTAATATTCAATGCTCTTCATTCTTTAAAGCAAAAGTCTTTGGTTAACAAAGTTAATGGTCTTTATACTATTCAAGAGTTGAATCACTCGTGACTTCTACCCCAATATTGCCAACACGTCAAACAAACCCAAGTCGAACTATTACCACATCTACCCAAGGTTCGACTTTGGCGGACATTCTCGAAAGAGTTTTAGATAAAGGTATTGTCATTGCCGGTGATATATCTGTATCTATTGCTTCTACCGAACTTCTACATATTCGTATTCGCTTGTTAATTTCCTCCGTTGATAAAGCTAAAGAGATGGGTATCAATTGGTGGGAAAATGACCCTTATCTCAGCACTAAGGCGCAAAGTCTGGTTGACGAAAACCAACGACTCCAACAGCGCCTAGAAAGCTTAGAAGCCCAAATGAACGTAATGAAATCAGCAATAGAAGAAGGGCAACTAACCTTAGCTAATACGGAAGCTAGTTTTGAGGAAGAGAACCAAGAAGTGATCCCATTATCCATAGATAGCAACATACAAGAAGAAGAGGAATCTGTCATAGAAGAGGAGCAATTTACTTTAGCTAATACGGAAAATATTTCTGGGGAAATAGACCAAGAAAGTATACCATTGTTATCCATAGATCCCCCCGTTGATGTCTAATTGCAATTTAGGAGTTATCCAAATTTAGATTAATCAAAACTGGAACTCCTGAAATTTTAATCATTGTGAAAAAAAACTTAGTGGAAAAAACTTAAAGTTTTAGATGACATCATGGACATGGTTGACACTCCAATTAATAATTCTCAAGATTTACTAACTACTGGTTCTAAATCCAAGAATGAAGCGGGTTTAGCTCCTTTATTGTTGACGTTACTAGAATTGGTGCGTCAACTGATGGAAGCTCAAGTAATTCGGCGGATGGAACAAGAATGCTTGAGCGAATTAGAGTTGGAGCGAGCAGCAGAAAGTTTACAAAAGTTGGAAGAGCAAATTTTACATTTGTGTGAAATATTTGAAATTAATCCAGAGGAGTTAAATGTAAATTTAGGAGATTTTGGTACTCTTTTGCCTCATCCAGGCTCTTATTATCCAGGAGAACCTAGCAACAATCCTTCTATATTGGAATTACTGGATCGCCTGTTAAATACGGGAATTGTTGTAGAGGGTGAAATAGATATAGGTATAGCTCAGTTGGATCTGATTCATGCTAAATTGCAGTTAGTTCTGACCTCTAAACCAATTGGATCAATTAAACCAGAAGCGACATATCCTGCGTAAAATAAAGTTTAAGTTTAAATACATTTTAATTAATTTGCAGATTATGAATTTTGGTCTTTATTTGTACGGTATTTTCCCTGAATCAATTTCTAATTCTCTCGAACTTAAAGGATTAGATGGACAAACTGTTCTGAGTCAAGTAATTGATGGATTTACTTTTTTATACTCAGAAGCTTGTCAAGAAAAATATTTAGCTTCTCGCCGAAATTTATTGGCTCATGAAAGAGTTTTAGAAGAAGCAATGAAGGCGGGATTTCATACGCTTCTACCTTTGCGCTTTGGATTAGTTGTTAAAGATTGGGAAGAAATTAATAGACAACTGATCCAACTATATAAGCAGCAGTTAGAAGAATTATTTAACAAGTTAGCAGGACAAAGAGGAGTAAGTATTAAGATTCTTTGGAATACTAAGTCTGAAGTCCAAGCAATGATGGAATCTAATCCAGATTTAAAACAGCAGCGGGACAAGATGGAGGGTAAAAACTTAAGCATGGAAGAGATTATTGGTATTGGGCAGTTAATTGAAAGTAATTTGCAGGCTCGTAAAGAAGCTGTAATTCAAGCTTTCTCGGAGGAATTAAATCCTTTAGCAACAGAGGTGATTGAAAGTGAACCGATGAATGAAGAAATGATATACAATGCCGCATTTCTCATTCCTTGGGAAAGCGAATCTGTATTTAGCGAGCGCGTGGAGACTATTGATCAGAAATTTGGCGATCGCCTACGTATTCGTTACAATAATTTTACTGCGCCCTACACATTCGCGCAGCTTGTTTCTGAGTAGTCTACCTAATTTCTTGCAGCCCCAAACTGTGATGTTAACAAGTTGGTTTTTGCTGAAAATAACTTAAAAACTCAATAGGATTTATCAATATGTTAATGAAAATTTTACTAGCTCCGATAACTGGACCAATTGGTGGAGTTGTCTGGATTGCAGAGAAAATCCAAGAGCGTACAAATACAGAGTTTGATGCTCAAGAAAATTTGCATAAACGATTATTAAGTTTACAGCTTGCCTTCGATCTCGGTGAACTTGGTGAAGAAGAATTTGAGGCTCAAGAAGAGGAAATTCTTTTAAAAATTCAAGCATTGGAAGAGGAAGCCAACAGAGATGCTGAAGCTGAAGAATTACAGCTTGTCTAAATTATCAGTACAATCCTGGCGGTGTCTAGATTGCATAGATTATTGTTTACCTGCTATAATCTCTGAAATCTGGAAACCATTTACTGGTAATGACAACGTCTGCACACAAAGTAGTGCTTCCTAGCAAAAACTTATCTGGTAATTATCTTGAGGATAAGAGTAGAAAACCCGCTCATGCGGGTTAAAGTTTAAACAAAAATTAATATTCAATCTCAAAAGTGTGGTAATTATGCGGTTCACTAGTTTCCTTTTTCTGAGATATATTTTGAACAGTTGTTGAGTGAGGTTGACGTAATCTATGAATGGTTTTTTCCGTTTCTTCGATCTGATGATTTAGAACGTCTAACCTTTGTTGGAGTACAAACATTCTTTCTTTAATTCCATATAACTCTCGTTGGATACGTTGCTTTTCAGTCACCATTTTATAAAGCTCTAATTGACTTGAAGCATCTGATTTATTTCTAGGCATCGTACTAACTTTAGCCCTAATCAAACCGCGGTTGCGAATATTTTTCATGAAAAGTACCTAAATATTTTCAACATTATAACTAGTTTTATTCAATTGTAAACGCCTAAATACTCAAATAATAGATTTTTTTTATAAATTCAGAAAATATCAAGTTGTAGTTTTAATGATTATAAAAAATTTGTCAGTCATTGGTTGTATGTCTCTATGGAAAAAAGATGGAATTAGAAAACTTCTACACTTATGCTTTTTTAGAAACTCCTAGCTTTCCCCTAACCTTGCCCCAAGGAATTGCTAGTCAAGTAGTTTTGATTAATGGTACTCAACTTTCTGCTATTGTCGAGCCTGGAATATCTTTAGAATCGTGCCAAAAAAATGATGCAGAAATTATCCAGATGGCTTTATGTCATGATCGAGTTATTTGTGAAATTTTTGAGCAAATTACAATTTTACCATTAAGATTTGGCACTTGTTTTAAGTCTCAAACAAAACTACTTGACTATCTAGAATTGCATAGCCAAGAATATCGCAAACAGCTAGAAAAAATCAAAGGTAAAGTCGAATTTTGTTTAAAACTAATTCCTCATTCCTTACCTGAAACAGAAACATTTACGGAAAAGGGGAGGAATTACTTTTTAGCTAAAAAGCAACAATATCAAAATAGACAAAACTTTACTATTGCTCAAGATACAGAAAAACAAAACTTAATTGATGTCATCAGAAATGTACATCAATTGCCAATAGTTATTCAAGACAAGCAAGAAGAAGTAAGAATTTACATTTTGGTTGGCTCTCAAGATAAAATTTTAATTTTAGAACAATTTTTAAGTTGGCAAAAAGCTTGCCCACGCTGGGATTTATCTTTGGGAGATGTTCTTCCACCTTACCATTTTATTTAATGCTTATTAACTATTATTTGATTGATTTTGAAAATTATGAACCAGTACGATTCACTTAATTTACTTCTGTTTAGCGGCAAAGGCGGAGTCGGTAAAACCACCATGTCTTGCTGTTTTGCTCGTTATTGGGCGACAAAGTTCCCGGAAGAAAAAATCTTATTATTGTCCACAGATCCGGCACATTCTTTAGGAGATGTATTACTTGCAAAAGTGACAGATGATGCTGCACCAATAGCAGATTTACCCAATTTGAGTATTCAGGCTTTAGATGCTCAAAAACTGCTATTAGAATTTAGGGCAAAATATAGTCAATTTTTAGAACTATTAGTGGAAAGAGGAAGTTTAGCTGATGGAGAAGATTTAGCCCCAGTTTGGGATTTAAACTGGCCTGGCTTAAACGAACTGATGGGATTACTAGAAATACAAAGGTTACTATCAGACAAAAGCGTTGATCGCATAGTAGTTGATATGGCACCTTCTGGACATACCTTGAATTTATTGCGCTTAAAGGATTTTCTAGATGTAATTTTAAATTCATTAGAATTATTCCAAAAGAAGCATCAAGTGATCACAGAAACTTTCACAGGTAGTTATACCCGTGATGAAGTTGACAACTTTTTAGCTGATCTCAAATTTCAATTATCAGAAGGTAGAAGACTACTACAAGATAATCACTTTACAGGTTGTTTAGTAATTGCCATTGCTGAACCGATGTGTTTGGCAGAAACAGAGAGATTTTTAGAACAGTTAAAAACCTTAGATGTTCCCTACTCAGGAATATTAATCAATCGCATTTTGACAGATGCCAATATAGATCCAGATCGTTATGCAGAGCAGGAAAAATACCTACAAAAGTTCTTAAATATTTCCCAAAATCAACCAGTTTTTATTGTCCCACAACAGCCATCAGCCCCGTTAGGTAATTTAGAATTAGATCATCTAGCCGCACAAATTCAAAAAATTGAGCAAGTTGAACTGGTATCTGCTCCAGTCATTACATGGCCAGTGAGAATACCACCCAGCTTTAGTGATTTTTTAGCAGCAGGATGTCAACTAATTATTGTCGGCGGCAAAGGCGGAGTCGGTAAAACTACAGTATCAGCAGCAATGGGTTGGGCTTTTGCCAATCATTATCCTGAGCAAAAAATTCGTGTTATTTCCATAGATCCTGCTCATTCTTTGGGAGATGCATTTGGAGAAAAATTAGGGCATCAGGCCAAATTATTAGCTCCTAATTTAAGCGGACAAGAAATTGATGCTGACAAAATATTAGATCAGTTTCGTACTGATTATCTTTGGGAATTGGCGGATATGATTAGTGGTGAAGGAACAGCAACAGACACAAATGTCAATATGGCTTATCTGCCAGAGGCTTGGAGACAAATCATGTCTCAAGCTTTACCAGGAATTGATGAAATGCTATCCCTAATTACCATTATAAATTTATTAGAAAGTAACCAGCAAGATTTGATTATTTTAGATACTGCTCCTACAGGTCATCTGCTACAATTCTTAGCAATGCCCTCAGCTTTAGGAGATTGGTTATCTTGGATATTTAAGCTATGGATGAAATATCAAGACGTTTTGGGTCGAGTTGATTTCATTGGACGGCTACGTAATCTGCGCCAACAAGTTATCCAAGCTCAAAAGAAATTGAAAGACCCCAAACACACCCAATTTATAGGAGTAATTCAGGCAGAGGAAGCAATTATAGCTGAACATATCCGCTTAACAGAATCTCTGAAAAAAATGGGAATTCAACAACGCTATGTGGTGCAAAATCGCTACAATCAAAATTCAGAAATCAATCAGGGCTTATTTTCAGAACAAACGATTATTCGCTTGCCTCAATTACCCAGGTCGGTAGAACCAATAGACCGAATTAAAGGCGCGGCTGATCTTTTATTTGCATTTGAGGAACTAACCTCCAATTAAAGAACAATTTAGCCGCAACAATATTTTTGTAAGTTCATTTTAGAAAGGGATGTCATGAGTGATTTATTTAAAGGATTTGAGCAGTTCATAGAATTGGTCGAGACGTTACAAGAAAAAATTGACAGTGGAGAAGTGAAAACTGATGTGCAGTTTAACACAAGATCCGTCAGTAGTATTCCCAGAACAGGCAATATTCCCCGTGGGAGTAGTAGCAATATAGGGACTAGTCGGATCCGCACTCCTTCCTCTCCTTCTGCTTCCCCTTCTCCTTCCTCTCCAGCCGCTAATGCAGGTTCATCAGAGCCGATCATACCACCGGATTCTAATTCGGGTATGACCCTCAAAGATATCGGCGGACTGAGTGAAGTTCTCAAAGAACTCAAAGAACTAATTGCTGTTCCCTTAAAACGCCCTGATTTGCTGGTTAAATTGGGACTAGAACCCACACATGGCGTACTGTTGGTAGGACCTCCGGGTACTGGTAAAACTCTGACAGCCAGGGCCTTGGCTGAGGAATTAGGAGTTAACTATATTGCCCTAGTCGGACCAGAAGTAATCAGCAAATATTACGGAGAAGCAGAACAAAGACTGCGAGGTATCTTTGAAAAAGCAGCCAAAAATGCTCCCTGTATTATTTTTATTGATGAAATTGATAGCCTCGCCCCAGATCGCAGTGCAGTGGAAGGGGAAGTAGAAAAACGTTTAGTTGCTCAGTTATTAAGCTTGATGGATGGTTTTACCCAAACTCAAGGGGTGATTGTTTTAGCAGCTACTAACCGCCCTGACCATCTTGATCCAGCCCTACGTCGTCCAGGAAGATTTGACCGGGAAATTCAGTTTCGCATTCCAGACAACAACGGACGCAAAGAAATATTACAAGTTCTGACTCGTAATATGCCTGTGGATGATACGGTCAATTTGGAATTTATCAGCGATCGCACTGTGGGATTTGTAGGTGCTGACTTAAAAGCCGTATGTCAAAAAGCAGCTTACATCGCCTTACGCCGTCAAGTTCCTTCGATTGATGTGCAAGCTCCTGACACTATGACGGTGAATCAATCGGATTTTATACAAGCACTCAAAGAAATCAAACCAGCAGTGCTTCGTAGCATGGAAGTTGAAGTCCCCCATGTGGAATGGGAAGATATTGGTGGTTTGGAGACAATTAAGCGAACCCTACAGGAATCTGTCGAAGGAGCTTTACTGTATCCAGAACTTTACCGCCAAACCAAGGCCGTAGCACCCAGGGGCATCTTGCTTTGGGGTCCTCCGGGAACTGGTAAAACTTTATTAGCTAAGGCCGTAGCTTCCCAAGCCAGAGCTAATTTTATTGGTGTCAATGGTCCAGAGTTACTTACTCGTTGGGTGGGAGCTAGTGAACAAGCTGTGCGAGAATTATTTGCTAAAGCCAGGCAAGCTGATCCCTGTGTCATATTTATTGATGAAATTGATACCTTAGCTCCAGCACGGGGAACTTACACTGGTGATTCGGGAGTTAGTAACCGCGTAGTCGGGCAATTACTCACTGAATTGGATGGTTTAGAGACGGGAACTAATATTTTAGTCATTGGGGCTACTAATCGTCCTGATGCCCTTGATCCTGCTTTATTACGGGCAGGAAGATTAGACTTGCAATTCAAGGTCGATTTACCTGATTTAGCCAGCCGTCTAGAAATTTTGCGAGTCTACACTGAGGGCAGACCTTTGTTAGATGTGGATTTGGCATATTGGGCTGAGTCCACCGAAGGCTGGAACGGAGCAGATTTAGTTTTGCTGTGTAATCAGGCTGCTGTGAAAGCAATTCGCCGTTTTCGAGACCAAGGGGAAACAGACCCGGCTGCTATTAGGATTACTCTTGATGATTTCCAGTATTCTTATCAAATTCTAATGGAGCAGCGAACCGTTAGCTAGAGGCAAATCGGGGCAACCACGGGGGATTGCCCCTACTTTTTTTGTTAACCTCCGGGAGTCAGAAGTAAGGTGTGTTTATGTTCCTGGACGTGAGCGAATATGATCAGGTATATGGTAGCGATCGCCTAATATCTCCAACAATGGACCATTAACATCAAATTTCACCTTACTGACTGAGGCTACTAAAATATTGACTCGATAGCGATAACATCCCAAATCAATTCCTAGTAAGCTACAAAGTATAATCCGAATTGTGGCTTTATGGGAAACTACTAAAACATTACCTTCTGGGTGTTTCTCTATAATTTCAGTAATCACAGGTATTGCCCGGTTAGCAATTTCTACGGCTGTTTCTCCTCCTAGAGGTGCATTCCAAGCAGGTTCTGACAACCATTTGATATAGTTTTCTGTGTAGTTCTCTTGTACAAAGGATTTACTTTTGGTTTCCCACACACCATAACTACCTTCTCTGAGTCCTTCTGCTATATAAAACCTAGACAAAACTAGACTTTACTTTCTACTTCAACGGGAGCATGGGAGCAGTTATCCCTCAGTAGACTTTCACGCCTTAGCCAGACGCGATTGTGTTCCAATTAAGTTTCTGAAAAAGACTACCACCATCATTGCTTGGTTTTCGCGTCGGCAATAGTCTCAATTCAATACTTGATATCACCGTATTATATATCAAGTAGTTGATTTTTTCCTAAAAATATATTGATTTTTGTCAATACAAGTATAGTTTTGTCTATGAAATTGTCAACTTAGGACTTGCTCTTACCTGCATATCTATTCCCAGAGCATCACAAAATGGCTTGGCAGTGGCAATGGTGCGTTTCATGGGACTAACATAAACCCCTTCCCATTGCAATTGTTTATAAACATCGGCAAAACTTTCTGCCATCTGTATTCCTGCGGTTGTCAATTCTGCATCGGTTTCACCACAGAAATTGCCATTTTGACTAAATGTTGTTTCCCCATGTCGCAGTAAATATAAATTGAGTGCCATAGGTTTGATTGCAATTGGTAATCAGGTTTATAGTCAGCGAAGTCGAACTGAATTTGTGCAAAAATAAATTACCATCAATCTTGCAATTGAATATGTGACACCAGCACAAAGTGATTAGTTAGGGGTTGCTGAATAAACCTAAAACCTTGATATATCAAAGGTTAGAGGCTGATAAACACAGAAATTAGTGCAAGGGTTTTGAAGGGTATACCGGAAAAAGTGTGCATTTTTGGGGATTTCAAGAGATGGCAAAGAAATTTTCAAATCTCCTCCTGACTC
>NZ_JACJUZ010000154.1:0-2382 GCF_014299995.1 Sphaerospermopsis sp. LEGE 00249
TGTGACTACACCGGCGCAGTAGGCTTTGAGACTTTTGATTTAACAACCACTGTACCACAAATTTTAGGCAGTATCGACCCGTTAACACATACGGTAACGTTCCACACGAGTTTGGGTGATGCTCAAAACGATATAGGTGCTATCGGAAACATCACCGGCTATGTAACGGCTACAACAACATTGTATGTTAGAGTAGAGAACAACATCACCGGCTGTTTTGATATCGTAACTCTAGAATTAATTGTCAATCCGCTACCAAACGCAACCCAACCGAACTATCCGCAATACACTTTGTGTGATTACAACGGCGCAGTAGGTTTTGAGGTGTTTAATTTGGCCGACCAAGTAGATGACATCTTATTAGGTCAAACCGGTATGGAGGTAAGCTTCTATCCGAGTTTAACCGATGCGCAAAACAACACCAATGCGATTACCAACTTACAATACCAAAACCAAGACATTTATGTACAAACCTTGGGTATTCGTATCACTAACAGTACTACAGGTTGTTATATAATCTCTACGATGGATATTCGCGTAGTACCGCTACCAACGCCTATACCGCCAACTCAGCCGTATACCATTTGCGATGACAATCAAGATGGTTTTGCCGGATTTGATTTGAATACCCTAACAGCAGATATATTACAAGGCGCACCTTATATCATCACGTATCATGAAACGATGACTGATGCAGAAACAGGTAGCTCGGCCATCGATACTACAGTGTTGTATGATAACTTATATGCCTTTACCCAAACGCTTTATGTTAGAGCGGTTGATCCAAACACCGGCTGTGTAACGGTAATGCCTATAGTTTTACGCGTGAATCCGAGTCCGATTGCTCCGATTAATTTGGATAATATCGAAGTTTGTGACCAAGATAACAATACCCAAAATGCAGTAACAGGCGTTGATTTAACGGTAACAACACCTGATGTATTGGCCCAACAACCTTTAGCAGCAAGCAATTATACGGTGACTTATTACACGAGTTCAACGGCTGCCGAGCAAGGTACATCACCAATTATTCCGGCTACAAATTATGTGACCACAAGTCAAAAAATTTGGGTTAGAGTAGAAGACAACAACACGGGTTGCTACAACATCGGATCATTTGATATTATCATCAATATTCCATTGTTGTTAACCACGCCAACACCACTTAGTTTGTGTGACGATGATGCCAATCCGAATAACCAATTCCACAGTTTTGATTTGACAGTGAGAGATGTGATGATTACCCAAGGATTATCCGGCTATACTGTGACTTACTATTCAACTTATGCTTTGGCACAAGTTGGAGGCGTGAGTGATATAGCTGATTTTACCAACTATACTAACACTCAACCGGCTGTTCAAACCTTAGGGGTTCGTGTTACGAGCGCCGCGGGTTGTTACAGTGTAACGACTTTAGACATCAGAGTATTGCCAATTCCAACACCAAACACCAATCCACCGAGTTTGGGAGTACAGTGTGATTACAACAACCCTGGCGATATGTTGGAGTTCTTTGATTTAACGGTCAATGCGGCTTACATCTTGAACAACGACCCTAACTTAACATTGGAGTATTATAACAGCCAAGCCGATGCGATTAACCAAGTTAACCCAATTCTAACCCCAAACAATGCTTTAGTAGGTGATGTAGATCCGAATGAGCAAAGCGTATGGATTAGAGTAGAGAATAACAGGGTAGACTATTTAGGCAATAACTGTTATGTACTAGTAGAGCAACCACTCACGGTGAATCCTTTACCAACAGTGGCTACTATTGCGGATTACCAAATCTGTGAGGCAGACCCATCTGGCGTTAATGACGGCTTTGAGGTATTCGACTTAACGAGTCAAATCACCGCCTTAATGGCCAATAACCCAACACCGCCAACGTATACGGTATTATTCTATGAAGATGCAGCGTTGACCATTCCAATCAACAATGCAAGTACCTATACCAACCTTACTAATCCGCAAACGATTTATGTTCAAATCACCAACGATGCTACCACGTGTCGCAGTGTAGTAGGACAGTTCAATATTTTGGTGAATCCGAAACCAACGATCAACATTGTAATGGCTGATATGTTGGAGTGTGATTACGATGGGGTGAACGACGGCTTGATGTTGTATACCCAAAACCCAACCAATGCGCAACCAAGCTTAGCGGGTTATGTGGATGATATTTTAGGAGCAGCGCAAACGGCACCGACATACATAGTAGAGTTCTATTATAACAGTCAGGCGGATGCCGAAGCAGGCAACTCAGCCAACGCGCTGACCAACTTAGATACTTACCAAGTACAAACCGGTACGTATTGGATAAGAGTCACCAACACGGTAACGGGTTGTTACCAATTGGATTCGTTTGATGTAGTGATAGAG
>NZ_JACJUZ010000155.1:0-2377 GCF_014299995.1 Sphaerospermopsis sp. LEGE 00249
AAACGCTGCGATTAATTTAAAACAAGAAGCGGTCAGATTGATCGTGTTAGCCTGTGGTCAGTGAGCGAAGTCGAACTGTGGACTAGATAGTGCCGACACTGCTAGGGTGAAACAGGAAGAAAAAGCCAACTTTTGTTAGCATTAGTTAGCTTTTTTGTATCGGATAATTATTAATTATTTACTAGATATTTTGCTATGAGTTTTATGATCCAAACCCACCCTGAAGCTAAACGTGTAGAAGAATTGCGACGTTTATTACAACAAGCCAGCTATGCTTACTATGTCCTCGATGCACCAATAATGGAAGATACGGTTTATGACCGACTGTATCGAGAATTACAGGAATTAGAAACGAAATATCCAGAATTAATTACTCCTGATAGTCCTACTCAGCGTGTGGGTGAACGACCAGCAACTCATTTTACATCAGTACGGCATAATATACCTCTATATAGTTTGGAAAATGCTTTTAATGTTGAAGAGTTGCAAAATTGGGATCAACGTTGGCGGCGACACCTACCGCCTCAGTATTCTCTGGGGGAAGCGGACTATGTAGCGGAACTGAAAATTGATGGTGCGGCTTTGGCGTTGACTTACCAAAATGGTATTCTGGTAAGAGGTGCAACTAGGGGTGATGGGATGATGGGTGAAGATATTACCCAAAATGTGCGGACTATTCGCTCTATTCCCTTACGTTTGAATTTTGACGGTTTGGCAGAAATTGAAAAGGTGGAAGTACGGGGAGAGGTATTTTTACCTTTGGAAGTGTTTAAACAAATTAATGAGAAACGACAAAAAGCAGGTGAACAGTTATTTGCTAATCCGCGCAATGCTGTAGCTGGTACGCTAAGACAGTTAGATCCGCGTATTGTTGCCCAACGTCAATTAGATTTCTTTGCTTATACTCTGCATATTCCCGGTTTGGATGATGCCAGTATTGCTAATACCCAATGGGAAGCTTTGGAATTGTTACAAAAGCTAGGTTTTCGCGTTGATACTAATCATAAACTCTGTCATTCTCTCAGTGAAGTTGCGGAATATTACCAACATTGGGATACTGAAAGGCTAAATTCACCCTATATGACAGATGGGGTGGTGGTAAAATTGAATGCTTTTAAACTGCAAGAACAACTAGGGTTTACACAGAAGTTTCCCCGTTGGGCGATCGCTCTCAAATATGCAGCCGAGGAAGCGCCTACTCGTGTAGAAAATATTACTGTCAATGTCGGCAGAACCGGAGCATTAACACCTTTGGCGGAAATGCGCCCAGTACAATTAGCAGGTACTACTGTTTCTCGTGCTACATTACATAATAGCGATCGCATTCAGCAATTAGATATCCGCATTGGTGATACTGTCATTGTTCGCAAAGCTGGGGAAATTATCCCGGAAGTAGTACGGGTAATTAAAGAACTACGCCCTGCAAATACCGAACCTTTTATCATGCCTACCCATTGTCCTGTATGTGGTCAACCGGTGGTGCGAGAATCAGGAGAAGCTGTTACTAGATGTGTAAATGCTTCCTGTCCTGCCATTCTCAAAGGAGAGATTGAACATTGGGTAAGTCGGGATGCTTTAGATATTAAAGGAATGGGTGAAAAACTGGTGCATCAACTGGTAGATAAAAGTTTAGTCCATTCTGTTGGCGATTTATACGACTTGACAGAAGACAAGTTATGTGCATTAGAAAGGATGGGTAAAAAGTCAGCGCAAAAATTAATCAGTGCGATCGCTCAATCCAAAAATCAACCTTGGTCTAGGGTATTATATGGTTTAGGCATTCGTCATGTAGGTAGCGTCAACGCCCAATTATTAACCGAAAAATTTACCACCGTGGAAAAATTAGCCGCTGCAAAACAATCTGATATAGAAGGTGTTTATGGTATCGGTGCAGAAATTGCCCAATCAGTTTCTCAGTGGTTTCGCATCAGTGCAAATCAAACTTTAATTTCTCGTCTTCAAGCCATTGGGTTACAATTAGCTAACATCGAAACACCGAAAACAACAAATGAAATTAATCCCAATATTGCAGGTAAAACCTTTGTGGTAACGGGTACTTTACCTAATTTAAAACGGGATGAAGCAAAAGCATTAATTCAAAAAGCTGGTGGGAAAGTCACTGACTCTGTGAGTAAAAAAACTGATTTTTTAGTTGTTGGTGCTGATGCAGGATCTAAATTAGAAAAAGCGCAATCTTTAGGAATTAAACAGTTAAATGAGGCACAGTTGTTAGAGATGTTAAAGGAGTAATATAGCAATCCTGAGCAGTTTGTGAGAAAATACGGAAATAAGAAAAAAGTAAATTTGAGAACTGGGGTGTGGGCTACAAATGTGGATACAATTATTAGAGGATTTTATCAAAAATAGTCAAGAGCCG
>NZ_JACJUZ010000047.1:0-41389 GCF_014299995.1 Sphaerospermopsis sp. LEGE 00249
AGCTATTTTAGGTAATTGGTAATTGGTAATTGGTAATTGGTAATTTTTAAAGACGCTTTCCTAGCAACTATCAACTGTCCCCAGTCACCAGTCACCAGTCCCCAGTCACCAGTCACCAGTCCCCATCAAGTGCTTTGAGTTGCAAGGGTAGAACGCGGATTGGTAAATCTCTCTTTCGTTAACTTAGGTTGTGCAGGTGGAACAGTAGCGTTTAAAATTTCCATGTTAAATCTGTAGCCAACGTTACGAATGGTTTGGATTAAACTGGGTTGACGCGGATCAAGTTCCACCTTTTTCCGCAATGATAAAACGTGAGTATCAATAGTCCGGGGATTATCAATAGCATCTGGCCAAGCACGACGCAGTAACTCTGACCTACTCAAAGGTACTCCACCCGCCTGGGCTAAAACATAAAGTAAACTAAATTCCTGGGGTGTTAAATCAATAAATTCCCCTTGAAAACGGACTCGGCGCTGTACTAAATCAATTTGTAAACTGCCATAATCCAAATAAGCTGGTGCAGTTGGTATGCGTTTACGGCGAATTAGTGCTTCTACCCGCGCCAAAAATTCCTGCATTCCAAAAGGTTTGCTTAAATAATCATCTGCTCCCGCTTTTAAACCGGCGACAATATCCGCTTCATTATTGCGAGCAGATAACATGAGAATTAAAGGCTGATCCTGACGATTTAACCAATGGCAAAATTCGATACCGTCACCATCTGATAAGTCCGCATCGAGAATAACCAGGGTTGGCTGATGGCTTAAAAACACTTCCCTTGCTTGATAAATACTGGCGGCTTGATGTACTCTGTATTCCAGTTGTTGCAAGTGCCAACCTAGCAACGACCTCAGATGGGGATTCCCCTCAACAATTTCAATACAAACCGATCCCACAGTTGCAAGACCCCTTAGCGTCGATGATTTTCAAATTAACAATCTCAGGCTCAAGGTTTTGTAGTTTTTGTTACTTCAGTTGATATTATCTTTACATTTGCTCAAAGAAAACCTTGCAAGAAATTTAGATAAATTTAATTTTGGACGTGGTTATAAAGATTCTGTTTGTGCTTATGTCTGAGAATTAACCAAAATTTCCTTTGCTTGACCATCCAACTTAAAAAGTATAGTAAACTGGAAAAACAAACCTGCAAAATCTATCTATTGAGTGAGAGGCTAAGTTACAAGGACAATTTTAGATAACAATCCTACAATCAAATTTTGTAAATAGGATTTGTTCATGCTTACAGCTTTGGGGGGTCTGACCCAACGTCTAAATATTAACTTTGGGTTAATACTAAAGAAGGAAGTCATACTTCTCTTTCAAGCGTGAATCATATACAATTCTCATTTTTTAGAGATTAACACAGCAGTTATGCTCCAAGACACACAAACCATTCGCTATTACCAAAAACTGACTGACGCCTTCGTCGAGTTATGGAATCGCGGTTATCGTATGGATGATATGCGGATGTATTTGGATGGATTTTTAGCCGCACTGCGACAAAGTAACGCTATAGAACCCTATCTGATCCACCGTTTAGAGGAAGAAGCAAACCGTTACTTATACGATGGCTCAAACTTTGCAATGGTGCAACCAGAACCAGAGCGGCAGCACGGATATTACTAAACCACCCTAGAGGGTTTTTAGTTACTTACCTCCATTATCGTCGCTGATCATAGCATAATTTTTGCCTTGGTCAACTGTATCCGATGGTATGATATTTGTTGTAAATAATTTATTGACTGTATTGAAAAAGTTTATCCCCTTGGCATTATGCGGCTAAGGGGATTTTTGGTAAGAGGCAGGGGGTAGGGGATCAGAGGGGTAGGTTTTTAATATTATCTGTTGAGGCAGGATCTGGAAGACAAGGAGGGAAAGTAGACAAGGAAGATTTTATGCGAGTTAATTTTTATAATTTTTTTGTCAGAAAATTAAACAATCATAATTCTGAACTTCTGAACTCCTTAAAAAAATGGGCAATGAGTTAATCACCCATCACCCATTAATCAAACTACAATTTCTCTGCTGCCTCAGTAACAATTACGCTTGCTTGTGTATTCGCAACTTTTGCTGCTTGCAAAATCGGAGTATTCGCAACAGAATTATTAGCTAAAGTAAACAAAGGATTTGACAAAATACCGGATATAGTTGTAGCAATTAAAGTTGCTATCAACCCAACTTGTAAAGGTCTAAAACCAGGTAAATTCCAACGTACTTGAGGATAATTCTTCACTACGTCAGACATTTCTTGTGGTTCTTTGACTACCATCATTTTCACTACACGAATGTAGTAATAAATGGAAACAACGCTAGTCACTAAACCTAGCAATACTAACCAATAAAGGCCAGCTTGCCAACCTGCCCAAAATAGGTAAATCTTCCCGAAAAACCCTGCTAATGGGGGAATACCACCCAAGGATAAGAGAGAAATACTTAAACCTAGTGTAAGCAGTGGGTCTTTTTGATACAAACCTGAATATTCGGTAATTTGATCTGTACCTGTCCGCAGGGAGAAGAGAATAACGCAGATAAAACCGCACAGGTTCATAAACAGGTAAACTAGCAAGTAAAAAATCATGCTGGAATAACCTGCATCTGTACCAGCGATTAAGCCAATCATCACAAAGCCAGCTTGGGCAATGGATGAATAAGCTAACATCCGTTTCATGCTGGTTTGAGCCAGGGCAACCACGTTACCCAAAATCATACTCAAGACTGCCAGGGCGGTGAAAACAAATCTCCACTCGTCTGCAACGACGGGGAAAACTACGGTTAACAAGCGGATAGCTAAAGCAAAACCGGCTGCTTTAGAACCGACGGATAGAAAAGCGATTACTGGGGTGGGAGCGCCTTCATAAACGTCTGGTGTCCACTGGTGGAAGGGTGCAGCGGAGATTTTAAAACCCACACCAGCAATAACGAAAACAAGAGCAATGACTAACCCTAGAGATTGACCTACATTTGCTGTAGCGATACCGTTAGCGATCGCACTCAGTTCCGTTTGTCCACCGGATAAACCATACAACAATGATACACCGTATAAAAATACGGCTGTGCTGGAAGCTCCAATTAACAAGTATTTCAGCGCCGCTTCATTAGAACGGGGGTCACGCTTGGTATAACCTGTTAACAAATAAGAGGAAATACTCAGGGTTTCTAGGGAGATGAAAATCATCACCAACTCACTAGCACCGGAGACAAACATTCCTCCCAAGGTAGCTGTTAATAAAATAGCGATAAATTCGGCTAGAGCAGTACCACTTTGCTCTACATAGCGAATAGACATCAAGACGGTGACAGCGGCAGATAGAGCAATGATACCGCGAAAGACAATACTCAAATCATCAGCGTTAAAGCCACCAGTAAAACCGATAGGATTGGTAGAATCCCATTGAAAGTATAGGGCGACAATCGCGGCGAATAAACCAGCGATCGCCAGATATCCGATCCAGCGAGAAGATGTGCGCCCCAAAATCAAATCCACAATCAAAACCCCCAAGAGGGTGAGAATCACAATTCCCTCTGGTAGAATAGTTCCCGCATTCAACTGGGATGCAATATTAGCAAAATCCATGAGATGTATAGGTTTTGGTGATTAGAGATTAAGGCTAACTGAGTTCATTCTATCTATAGTTCTTCACCAAAATTGCATTTATCAATTGATAATTGACAATTGACAATTGACAATTGTTTTATTCCAGGTTTAAAACCTCTCCCCTTACCCGGTAAAAAAAAGAAAAAAATGTCAGTCCTAACCAATAAAAACAAACAGTCCAGTAATCTACTGAACTGCCAAAATTGTGATAAATATATAACAGTTAACAGTTAACGGTTAACAGTTAACTGTTAATAGCCACCGCTATTTTTGCCCCAATTACCACCACTACGACCACCTTTCTCCTCTTTTGGTCGAGCCTTATTAACTTTCATTACACGCCCCATCCATTCAGCACCGTCTAAAGCTTGAATAGCTGCTTCTTCCTCGGCAGCGGTTTCCATTTCTACAAAACCAAAGCCTCGTACACGGTCAGTTTCCCGATCTGTGGGTAACTGAACTCGTTTAACAGTACCGTAGTCAGCAAATACTTTACTCAGGTCTTCTTGTGTGACCTTGTAGGATAGGTTCCCTACGTAGATTGACATGAAACTCTCCAGAATCCATTGATGCAGAGATGTCTATCCGCCGAGCCGCTTGAACTTGAAATTATTGCTAACCGCAAGCACCGTATCGTCGAATTTATTTCTCTAATTCTCCCCTATGCTAACATATTTGCCAGATAGGCAAGGCTTAATCTGGTTATTATGGTTATTTATGATGAAATATGGTAAATATCACAAGCACTTATGATAATCAATAAAGTTTGTAACAGACTGGGGTGAATTGATGGTACTGATTCGCCAATTATGCCTCAGATAAGTTAAAGATGGAAATACCAGGTAATTGATTTTTGGCAGTTGCTTGTTTAAATCTCCAAAGCAGCACTGCACCTGAAGTTGAGAGCAATTTTCCCCTTTTGGGGCAATTTGTGTCAGGATAAAATCACTGCTTAGGCGTGATATTTGATCTTGACATCTCGCCAAAATTATCTCAACTTGACTGTTTAGCTTCACAGCTATTCTTTTTTTTTGAAATTTCCATGTCAACTCTCGTCATCGTCGAATCTCCAACCAAAGCTCGCACCATTCGCAACTACCTGCCAAAAGACTATCAGGTAGAAGCTTCAATGGGTCACGTCCGTGACCTACCCCAGTCAGCTAGTGAAATTCCTGCTGCTGTCAAAGGGGAAAAATGGGCGCAGCTTGGGGTAAATATAGAAGCCGACTTTGAACCGGTGTATGTTGTCCCCAAAGATAAAAAGAAAGTTGTCACCCAGTTAAAAGATGCCCTAAAAAATGCCGATGAATTAATATTGGCAACTGACGAAGACCGGGAAGGCGAAAGCATCAGTTGGCACTTATACCAATTGCTGAAACCCAAAGTGCCGACAAAGCGCATGGTGTTTCATGAAATTACCCAGGACGCGATTAAAAAAGCTTTAAAACAATGCCGCGAAATTGATGAACAAGTAGTTCGCGCCCAAGAAACCAGACGCATTTTAGATCGACTGGTCGGATATACCCTATCACCTTTGCTGTGGAAAAAAATCGCCTGGGGACTTTCTGCGGGTCGAGTGCAGTCTGTGGCGGTGCGGTTGTTGGTAAATAAGGAACGTCAACGCCGAGCTTTTCATGAAGGTACATATTGGGATTTAAAAGCCAGTCTCTTATATGAAAAAACATCATTTAGCGCCCAATTAATTACCCTGGGAGGCACGAAAATTGCCACAGGTAGCGATTTTGACCCCGCAACCGGACAAATAGCTGCTGGACGCAATGTGGTGCTATTAAATGAGGAACAAGCTTTAGCACTTCAGGAGCGTTGGCAGGGCAAAACCTGGACTGTGGCCGATATGGAAGAACGTCCAGTCACTCGTAAACCCGCACCACCCTTTACCACTTCGACACTGCAACAAGAATCTAACCGTAAACTGCGTCTTTCCGCACGGGATACAATGCGAATTGCTCAAAATTTGTACGAGCAAGGGTATATTACCTATATGCGGACTGATTCGGTGCATTTGTCAGATCAGGCGATCGCCGCTGCTCGCAGTTGTGTAGAACAAAAGTACGGTAAGGAATATCTCAGCCCCCAACCCCGACAATACACTACCAAATCTAAAGGCGCACAAGAAGCACACGAAGCCATCCGCCCTGCTGGTAGCACTTTCCGCACTCCCCAAGAAACTGGTTTAAGCGGACGAGAATTTGCAGTTTATGATTTAATTTGGAAGCGTACCGTTGCTTCACAAATGGCTGACTCTCGCCAAACTCAAATTACTGTACAATTGCAAGTTGAAGATGCGGGTTTTCGTTCCTCTGGTAAGCGGATAGATTTTCCTGGTTATCTCCGCGCCTACGTCGAAGGGTCCGATGATCCAGAAGCAGCATTAGAAGACCAAGAGGTAATTTTACCAGCCCTGAAAGTTGGCGATCATCCTACCTGTGCAGAACTAGAAGCAATAGGACATGAAACCCAACCCCCCGCTAGATATACTGAAGCAAGTTTGGTAAAAACCTTGGAAAGTGAAGGTATTGGTCGTCCTAGTACCTACGCCAGCATTATTGGTACAATCATCGACAAAGGTTATGCTCAGTTGGTGAATAATGCTTTAATTCCTACTTTTACAGCCTTTGCTGTCACCGACTTACTAGAAAAACACTTCCCCGATATTGTTGACCCAGGCTTCACCTCGAAAATGGAGCAAACCCTGGATGATATTGCTACAGGTGAAGCTCAATGGCTACCCTATCTCCAGAAATTTTATCTCGGAGAACAAGGTTTAGAAACCTTGGTGAAAGAACAGGAAAATCAAATTGATCCCACTAAAGCTAAAACTGTAGAATTAGAAAACTTAGATGCAAAAGTCCGCATTGGTAAATTTGGTCCTTACATTGAAGTAGATAATGGTGATGGAGTGGTGACAGCTTCCATTCCTAAAGACCTCACACCCGCTGATTTAGATCCCAAACAGGTAGAAGTCCTGCTCAGACAAAAAACAGTAGGACCTGATCAAGTGGGAAGACATCCCGAAACAGGTGAACCAATTTATGTGAAGATTGGCACCTATGGACCTTATTTACAGTTGGGTGACAAAACCGAGGAAAACCCCAAACCTAAACAAGCTTCCCTTCCCAAAGGAGTCACACCAGAAAATCTGACTTTAGAGATGGCTGTGGGTGTGTTGGCACTCCCCCGACTCTTGGGCGAACATCCACAAACAGGGGCAAAAATTAAAGCTAGTTTAGGAAGATTTGGACCTTATGTAGTTCATGATCAGGGTAAAGAAGGTAAAGATTACCGTTCTTTAAAAGCAACTGATGATGTATTGACAATTTCCCTGGAACGTGCATTAGAGTTATTCGCAGAACCAAAAAAGGGGCGCAGTTCTAGCAGCAGTAAATCTAAAGCCGCTTTAAGAGAATTGGGGATACATCCCGATGATGATGCACCTGTAAATATTTACGAAGGTCCCTATGGTCATTATATTAAGCACGGCAAAACTAATGTAGGTCTACCGGAAGGTAAGACAGTAGAAAATATTACCCTGTCAGAAGCATTAGAATTGTTGCAAGCTAAAGCATCTACTAAATCTACACGCAAAACCACTAGCAAAACCAGTAAAACAACTACTGCTAAAACTAAATCAACTACCACTAAATCATCTACCAGTAGCAGCAAGAAAAAACAAGCATCAAATTAGAGACTAAAGGGATGGGAAATTACGAAATTTTACCTCTTACCCATTCCCTGATCATTGTGATAATCTAATAAGTAAGGAAGGACACAAAACCAAATTTTCACTTGGTTTAAGTCTGGAAACACAGGAATCTATCAACTTGATAAGAAACGAAAAAAGCTACAAATAGCCAGTTTCTATGATTCTGTTAGTTAAATTTGAGGTAGTATCTCAGGAGCGTTCAGTTAAATGGACTATATAGACAAGGTACTGGAAAAGCTGAAAGAATTAGCGCGGAAGCTAGTTGAAGCGTTACTGGGTCCCGAAGCTGAACCCGAACCGGAACTAATTCCGATTCCTGTGAATGAACGCTCCCGTCGTCGCTAATGACCTGAAGATATTGGAGTGAACTTTGCTGCCTTTAAGTATTTTAGTGCTGCACGGTCCAAACCTCAACTTGTTAGGACAGCGAGAGCCGGATATTTACGGTTCTCTCACCCTAGAGGAAATTAACCGCCTGTTAGCAGCAGAAGCTATAAAATTAGAGGCGAAAGTTGCGCCTTTGCAGTCCAATCATGAAGGTGTTTTGCTAGATGCCATTCACGGAGCATTAGGACAACACCAGGGAATTGTGATTAATGCCGGGGCATATACCCATACGAGTGTAGCTTTACGAGATGCGATCGCTGCTGTAAATTTACCCACAGTAGAGGTACATCTAAGCAACATTTACCGCCGAGAGGATTTTCGTCATCATTCTTATATTGCCCCAGTGGTAATAGGCCAAATTAGTGGCTTTGGTGTCCAAAGTTATTTGTTGGGTTTACAGGCATTGGTGAATCATTTAAGACTCAAAAATTAACAGGAGTCAGCAGCGGAATTTCTGTTTTTATCTTCCCAATCACCAATCACCAGTCACCAGTCACCAATTATGCGTTATTCTCTCGTCAATCGGGTTAGAGGTATTTTCCTGGGAGCATTGTTAGGAGAAATTTTAGCTACTCAGAATGTTAGTGATTTAGGGGAAATTGCGGTTCTGGGTAGTAAAAGTTTAATTAAATTAGGTAAATTAGATGCAGAAGACTGGTTAAAGTGTTACAAACAAGCATCCTTGGATGTAGAAAATACTGATGATGCTTGGGGAAAAATAATTTTAGCCACCTTGCCAGTAGCAATTTTTTTTCACGAAGATACTGTTAAACTTAAATATAACCTGCTGCAATTATTACAAATTTGGGATGCCAACCCAGTAGTGAGAGATGCAGCTTTAGTTTTAGGATATGCGATCGCCAAATCTCTGACAGAAAAACTTGATCCTGTCACACTCATTCCCGAAACGATGGATTTTTTGGGAGAAAGCAAAACATTATTACTACAAAATTTATTAAAAGTCAATACTTTATTAGAGCAAGGAGCAGGATTAGCACAAGCGCAAACTGAATTTAGTAAGCAAGACAAACTCAGTAACAATATTGCCTTAGCCTTTTACTGCTTTTTAAGTACCTTAGAAGATTTCCGATTGACAGTTTTGCGAGCTAAGAGCAATTTAAGAGAGCAAAACTCTTGGTGTTGTGCTTTGGCAGGAGCTTTATCAGGGGCATATAACAGTACAGAAGGGATTCCTGTGAATTGGCAAGTCCTATTATCCAACTTTAATCAGCCAATATGGGGAATGAGTAGCTGTTATGTGATGTTAGAATTAGCTGATACTCTTGTAGCAGTCTGGTCAGGTGTGTATAATATTAGTCCAAATATCCAGGAGTTGACAAAAGAAGGATGTCAGATAAATTGGGAATTGGCTTCACTTTCCGTTTTTGCAGCACCTGGTGTAATTCGCCCGCGTTGAAAAATCAAAAGTAAAAGGTATTGGGTTTTATTTGTCAAAAAATCACTCACAATGAAAACGCAGCGATTTTTGCAGTCCTTGGCCAAGCAATTGAGACAATGGCGGCGACAGTACAAAGTGTTATGCCGGAAAAGAAAGTGGCTTGGTTCGGTGAGCAGTTCCCAAAATCAAAGCCGTCATCAAAAACTTTTCAGGACTATTATCAAAAATCTACTGCTGTATTTATTACCTACCAGTGAAGAAGGTGGACATCTACAAGGTAGAAAAGCTCCTCAATCAACACCAAAATCCTGGAAACGTAATCATGGTATTTATGCCGTTGTTTTCAACTGGGTACACCAACAGCGTTATACGGTGATTTTATTCATTGCTGTGGTATCTTTAACAGGTGTTATAGGTCATGAATTATACAACCAGCCCCAGATGAAAATCGGGACTTTTGCCCCACAAACATTTATTGCTCCCTATTCTGCCAGTATTGAAGACCGAGAACAAACAGAAGCAGAACGCAAAGCAGCACAGGAAAAATCTCACCCTGTGTTGATGATCAATACCCAGAAAAATGAGCAAATTAAAGAAAATTTGCGCCAACTGCTGGAAGATGGCGATGAAATTCGTGATATCACTGAACCTTTTCCTTTTTTCGATGTTTCTATCTTGCCTATTCCCACCCAGCAATATCTTCGTTCTTGTTTAGAATCGGAATGGGAACAGCTAAAACAAGCTTTAGAAAAGCATCAAAAAGAAAATAAGTCAATGCCTAAGTTCAGGACAGCAGACAGACATCAATTTTCTCGGTCTGTGCCTAGTCCTGGATCAACATTATCAACAAATGCAACTACTAAGGAAAGCAAAACTAGCAAAAATAATTTTGACCAGACACTAGCAGAACTAAAAGCTTACAGTGTCACTAACTCAGAAAAAAATCTGTCTTTACTGTTTGCCCAAATATCTCAAGTGAGAGAAAAATATGGTCAAGCTATTGCCAAACTGTTACAGATGGAGGCGGAACGAAAAAAACCAGTATATGGGCAAACTGGGTTTTTGGATCTGTCAGATGACGACTGGAAAATAGCAAAAACGGGAATCGGACAAAGTGCAGAAAGGATACTTGCTCAAGGCATAGCTCCAGGATTACCCCCTAGTATCTTACAGGATGCAGTGAGTCTACAAGTACAAATTTCTGTACCAGGTGAAGGAGAATCCTTAGCCACTAAAGTATTGTTGGTTGTATTACGACCAAATCTGCAAACAGATGCAGAAAAAACCCAACAACAGGCAAAACTGGCCGCAGAGCAAGTTCCATCTGTGATCAAAAAGGTGAGACGAGGAGAAGTGATTGTCAAGAAAGGTGAAAAGATTACACAATGGACATTTGATGTCCTGGATTATTATCACCTGAATCGCCGAGAGGTGAATTGGCTGGGTTTGATGGGTTTAGCCAGTTTGGTGAGTGCGGCTATAGGTGTTTTTGTTTGGGCTGAAAGGCGGGTTGGTAGTCATTTGCGAGCCAGCGATCGCCTGTTGATATTATTACTCACTTTGAGTATTCCTAGTGTCTTGGCAATTGGTATACCCTATGCTACCTGGATCGCCATTGGTTTATTGTTAGGAAGCTTTTACGGCGCTGCTTTGGGAGTGACAGTTGTGGGCTTATTGTCGCTAATATTACCAATCAGCATAGAAATTAGTAAGATTGGTCTGGTAGCTGGTGCTTCTGGCGGAATTTTAAGTAGTTATTTAGCTCAAAGGTTCAAATCCCGCGAAGAATTGGCATTATTAGGTATTGTTATTGCTTTAACTCAAGGTAGTATTTATTTAATCCTGAATTTACTGGCTGGTGCTGCATTCGTTTCTGCTTGGTATACGGTTCTGCAAGATGCGCTGTTATTCGGTTTATCTGGTTTGGCTTGGAGTATTATCGCCTTGGGTTTAAGTCCGTATTTAGAAAAGTTGTTTGATTTAATTACACCCATCCGCTTGGCAGAACTAGCTAACCCTAACCGTCTTTTGTTAAAGCGCCTGGCTACGGAAACTCCGGGAACTTTCCAACATACTTTATTTGTGGCCACTTTGGCGGAAACTGCCGCAAAAAAACTACGCTGTAATGTTGAATTGGTTAGGGCTGGTACATTATACCATGATATTGGCAAAATGCACGACCCTTTAGGATTTATTGAAAATCAAATGGGTGGACCAAATAAACATGAAACAGAAATTAAAGATCCTTGGAAAAGTGCAGCAATTATTAAAAAGCACGTAACTGAGGGTTTAATGATGGCGAAAAAGCATAGTTTACCGACTGCAATTCAAGCTTTTATTCCTGAACATCAAGGAACAATGGCGATCGCCTATTTTTATCACCAAGCCCAACAAATTGCTAAAGATAACCCTAGTATTATAGTAGATAAAGCTGATTTTTGCTATGATGGACCAATTCCTCAATCTAGAGAAACAGGAATTGTCATGTTAGCGGATTCCTGTGAAGCAGCGTTGCGAAGTTTGAAAGATGCCACAGCAGAACAAGCATTAAATATGTTGAATAATATTATTCGTGGTAAATGGCAAGAAGGGCAATTAGTAGATTCTGGTTTGACTAGAGAGGAAATGTCAAAGATTGCTTTAATCTTTGTGGAAGTTTGGCAACAATTTCATCATAAACGGATTGCATATCCTAAGTCAAAAGCTAGTAATGATAATTGATAATTGATAATTGATAATTGATAATTGGTAATAAAAATCTATCAAAAGAAAGACATAAAAAATAAAAAAAAACAGATAATTTCTTATCAAAAGAAAGATGCAGAAATAATGCGTCAGAGGTTGAAATAAAGATATAGCCGTTGACAGGATGGTTAGGACATCAATTGATAATGATAATAATGAAACTCCCACTACAAGATGACAACCACAGGGGGTTTCCCCCTACTGACTGACTCCTGCTATACATTCTCAAAACCTACTTATTGACGTGGAATGAATAATAATATGGCATTTTTATCTATTGATGAACTCAAAATATTAGTAGAAAATCCCCAATCTCCATCTGTATCTATATATATGCCTACGCAAAAAGCAGGGGCAGAAATTCGCCAAAATCCTATTCGCTTCAGAAATTTAATGCGGTCAGCAGAAGAACGTTTAGAAGCAATGGGTATCAGACATACCGAAGTTCTTGATTTTCTGCAACCTGCTAGAGAATTAGATAGGGGTGATTTTTGGGAACACCAAAATCAAGGATTAGTAATTTTTATTTCCCAAAATTTCTTGCGCTACTATTGTTTACCAATTGAATTTCCGGAATTAGTTGTAGTTGATGAACAATTTCACCTCAAGCCATTACTGCATTTTATTAACAATGATGGAAAATTTTATGTTTTGGCTTTGAGTCAAAAAGATGTAAAATTGTTTGCAGGTACAGGGCATAGTTTGAAAGAAGTGGAAGTAGAAAATATGCCACATCGTCTAGAAGAAACTCTTCTAGAAGACGAGTTACAAAAAGGTGTTCAGCACAGAATTGGTACACCCAGAGGAAGAACCTCTGCTGCTCAACATCCAGGTTCATTTCATGGACAAGGTAGCCCTGATCGAGAGAAACATGAAGATGATATTTTACAATTTTTTTACGCTGTTGATGAAGCATTACATGAAAAATTAAGGGATGAAAAAGCGCCCTTAGTGTTAGCAGGAGTAGAATATTTATTCCCGATTTACCAAGCGGCAAATACCTATCCCTATTTCCTAGACGAAAGCATTAATGGCAATCCAGAACTTCTCAATTTACAACAATTACATGATGAAGCTTGGCGAATTGTTGCACCTTCATTTCAACAAAATAAAAAAGCAGCAATAGAACTTTATGAACAATTAGCTGGTGAAGAAACAGGAAAAGCTGTTAGTGATATTAAAGAAATTATTCCGGCGGCTTTTTATCACCGAGTTGATTCTTTATTAGTATCTATAGATGAGCAGAAATGGGGAAAATTTGACCCTGAAAATACGACTGTGGATTTGCACACCGAACCAGAACCAGATGATCAAGATATGTTAGATTTTGCGGCTGTGCATACACTATTAAATGGTGGCAAAGTTTATACTCTTGAATCAGAAGAAATGCCAAATGGGGCAAAAGTGGCGGCAATTTTGAGATATTAAAGTGTAAGCATTCAGCCGTCAGCAAGAAAGAAGAAAACCATCAAAAACCATCAATTGTCCATTGATAAATTGCCGTCATTAACACTGGTGTAATTTGACAAAAATAATACCCAATACTTAGATCCCCGACTTCTTTAAGAAGTCAGGGATCTATATTGTTTATCGGTACAAATACAGGTAATCTAAGAAAGGTTGAATTTACCTTAATAGCTATCCTATGACAGCAAAATCTCCTCGCACGGGCAAAATAACCGCAGCCACACATAAAACTCTCTGAAACTCTCTTTCCTTCGTGTACTTTGCGTTCTTTGCGGTTCAATCATAGAGCAATTTCCGGTGTAATGAGGTAGACTATGGGCAGACTGCCACAAAAGTTTTATTATGATGATTTGTACCTCATAACAATGAAATCTGCTGTATCAAGCAATAGGATAATTTTCTATTTTGATATAAAAATCAACTTACACATTTTGGATAATCCCGATAATTACCATGATAAACGAATATTCAATTAGTGAACTTGTCAAACAACAACGTACCTATTTTGCTACAAATCAAACTCAAGAAATTGATTTTCGTCAGCAACAACTTGTCGTCCTGAAACAATTAATAATTAATCATGAACCAGAAATTATTCAAGCATTACAAGCAGATTTACATAAACCAGAATTAGAAGCTATTACTTCAGAAATTATTTTAACAACTAAAGAAATTGAATTTGCTATCAAGAACTTAAAAAAATGGACTAAACCCAAAAAAGTAGGAGTTCCTTGGCAACTATTACCAGCTTCAGCCAAAATTCAACCAGAACCCCTGGGAATAGTGTTAATTATTGGTGCTTGGAATTATCCATTTCAGTTAGTAATTGTACCGTTAATTGGTGCGATCGCAGCGGGAAATTGTGCCATTCTCAAACCTTCAGAAATTGCCACCCATACCTCTAAACTCATAGCTGAACTGATTCCTAAATATTTTCCTGAAGAATATATTGCTGTAGTGGAAGGAGGTATAGAAACCAGTCAAAAACTACTCACAGAAAAATTCGATCATATCTTTTTTACAGGTAGCACTCATGTAGGTAAAATCATCATGGCTGCTGCTGCCAAAAATCTCACACCCGTAACATTAGAATTAGGTGGAAAAAACCCCTGCATTGTTGATGTTGATATTCATTTAGAACATACAGCTAGAAGAATTATTTGGGGTAAATTTATCAATGCTGGACAAACTTGTATTGCTCCAAATTATATCTTAGTCGATAAAAGAATCAAAGATAAATTATTAGTTAATTTAGAAAAATGCCTCAAAGAATTTTATGGTGAGCATCCAGAAACCAGCCCAGATTATGCCAGGATAATTAATCAAAACAACTTTGATAGATTGGTTAATTTATTGCAAGATGGTGAAATTATCATTGGTGGAAAAACCAAAGCAAGTGAATTATATATTGCTCCCACAATTATTAATAATGTTTCCTTTACAGATCCGATCATGCAGGAAGAAATTTTTGGTCCCATCCTGCCAATAATTGAATATACAGATATTGAAGAAGCTATCACTGGGATTAATTCTCAACCAAAACCCTTAACTTTATACTTATTTTCTCAAAACAAAAATCTACAACAGAAAATTTTACAAACAACATCCTCTGGTGCAGTTTGTCTTAATGAAACAGTCATTCATTTTACTGTCCCATCCTTACCATTTGGTGGTGTAGGTAATAGTGGGATTGGTAGTTATCATGGTAAAGCTAGTTTTGATACTTTTTCCCATTACAAAAGTGTTCTTAAAAATCCCTTTTGGTTAGACATAAAATTAAGATATCCTCCCTACAAAGGCAAATTGTCAATATTAAAGCAACTTCTTAAATTCTGAACTATAGCAGGAGTCAGAAGAATTTTAGATTTTAGATTTTAGATTGGATTCATGAAATACAATCCAAAATCCAAAATCCAAAATCCAAAATTGTATCCCCAGTCACCAGTCACCCCTAATTACTATACCTTTCTTGCGCCCAAGGTTCACCCCGACGGTGATAACCGTTTTGTTCCCAAAAACCTAATTCTTCCTGTTCTAAAAACTCTAAACCATTGATCCACTTTGCACTTTTCCAAGCATAAAGATGGGGAACAACTAGCCGCATCGGTCCACCATGTTCTGCGGGTAATGGTTCATCAAATAATTTAATAGCAAAGAAATTTTCTTCTCTGACAAAATCTTGAATACTAATATTTGTGGTGTAACCACCATAGCAATGTTCCATAATATGAGCAGCTTTGGGATCTACTTCCAGCAAACTCATAAAATCTGTCACTTTAATCCCAGTCCATTTAACATCAAGTTTTGTCCAATGGGTGACACAATGAAAATCGGCTGTAAATTCATATTGGGGTAATGCTAGAAAATCTGACCATTTAAACACAGTCGGTTTTACCAAACCCCAAACGCGAAACTCCCATTCCTCAATACTGACTTGGGGAGTTGCACCATAAGTTAAAACCGGAAAACCTTTAGCTAAATGTTGGCCAGGAGGAACTTTTGCACTTTCTTCTGGACTTGGTTTCTGAAAAAATTTCATTAGACATCTCCAGAAAAGAAATTATGGAACCTATTTATGGGGGCAGGTCGAAGCATTTGAGATATTTAGATGTCTGATTTTTCCGTTAAATTATCGCCCAAATGCTTCGCCCCTACAACTTATGACAAATTAATACATTCTATTTTGGAGAGCTTGTCCTAAGTTGACAATTTACTAGACAAACCTATACAAGTACATACAAAACTACAAGTATTTGACGTATACATGGAATAAGTTGACTAAAAAATTAGGCAAAATGTGTCAGAATTAAATAATAAAGTATAGTGTTGACATCAGCAAATGCTTTTATCCATCAAAACACAACTCAAGTTAAATAAAACTCAAGAAATATTAATGGCTAAACACGCTGGTATAGCAAGGTTTACCTATAATTGGGGTTTAGCTACTTGGGCTTCTTTGCATAAAGATGGATTAAAGCCAAACAAATACATCCTCAAAAAATTCTTTAATAATCATGTAAAACCTGAATTGGCATGGATTAAAGAAAAGGGTATTTGCCAGAAAATCACTCAATACGCCTTTGATAGTTTAGGTGAGGCTTTCCAGAGATTTTTTAAAGGACAGTCTAAATATCCTAACTTCAAAAAGAAAGGGAAAAATGATAGTTTTACAATTGATGCTGGTGGTAAACCAATTCCTGTAGGTGGTATATCAATAAAACTACCAACAATTGGATGGGTAAAAACTTATGAAGGATTACCTCATACTACTTGCAAAAGCATTACTATTTCTAGAACTGCCGATAGTTGGTATATAGCCTTTTCTTATGAACAAGAATGTCAGCCAACTATTAAAAAACATGATGCTGTTGGTGTTGATTTGGGAATAAAGGAACTAGCTACACTAAGCACTGGTGTTACTTTCCCTAACCCTAAACACTATAAACAGAATTTAGCTAAACTGCAAAGATTATCCAAAGTCTATTGCAGAAAGGCTTCATGTTCAAATAATAAACATAAAGCTAAAATTAAACTAGCTAGACATCACGCAAGAATAGCAAACCTGAGAAAAGACACTCTTCATAAACTTACTACTTACTTATGCAAAAACCACGCCAAGATAGTAGTAGAAGATTTAAATGTTTCAGGGATGTTGTCAAATCATAAATTAGCTCAAGCAATAGCTGATTGTGGATTTTATGAGTTTAAGCGTCAGCTAGAATATAAAGCTAAAAAATTTGGGTGTGATAGCCTGCGTGGCGAAGCCATAATTATAATTGCTGATAGATTTTATCCATCAAGTAAAACCTGTTCTCGTTGTGGGCATAAAAAAGAAAATCTTTCTTTATCCGAAAGAATTTATTACTGCGAGAACTGCGGTTTTGAAATAGATAGGGATCTAAACGCTGCAATTAATTTATCGCGTCTGGCTAAGGCGTGAAAGTCTACTGAGGGATAACTGCTCCCATGCTCCCGTTGAAGTAGAAAGTAAAGTCTAGTTTTGTCTAGGTTTTATATAGCAGGTTAACCGCCGCAACTATGACTGTTATCAAGAAGGTTTAGCTGGTATTCCTGGGGTGTCCTTGTTTCCTGTGAATCAGGCTGAAAAGCATAATTATCAGTATATTGTTTTGGAGATAGAGGAGGAACAAAGCAAAGTTAGCCGAGATTTGTTAGTTAAAATTCTCCATGCTGAGAATGTGATTGCGAGGAGGTATTTTTATCCTGGTTGTCATCGTATGGAACCTTATAGATCGTATTTCCCCCATGGGGGTTGTCTATAAAATCTTTAAGTCAATTATCCCCAATGAATCGAAAAAAGTTTTTGCTTGTGACTAGTACTTTGCCGGGTAATTTTGGTGTTGGACCAATAATATTACGTGATCTTCTCAGAGAAATTAAAAATTGTGACTTCTCTATTTTGGGACTGATGCTGCCAAATTTTAGTCCAGAGACTAATGAAGAAAGTTTTGTTGAGCAACCTGAGTTAAAAATCTTCACCTGGAAAGTGCCACGAAATGATTTTTGGCATAGATTTGTACTTATCAGAGTAATTAGGAAAATACTAAACTTCATATCTAATATTCTCGCGACGAGACAGTGCTTAGTTCAAGCTAATCACTACTACTCATCTCACCAATTCAATGGAGTTATTGTTGTTCTAGATGACTACAAAACAATCCTGACAGGATGGAGATTGAGTCGTAGATGGAGAGTGCCTTTATATGTCTATATTTGGGACGATCCCGATTGTGTTTTGAGTTCATCCCAGGTGAACCAGTGGTTAAAGCGCTATGCTTTGTATAATTTTGCAGTGACTCTCAAAATGGCTGGCAAAGGAGCCGTTGTCTCTGAAAATATGCAAAAAGATTATCATAGAGTTTATGGTTTAGACAGCCTAATTGTTCGTCATGGAATTAGTTTGAAGTATTATAATCTTCCAGAAAACAGGGGAGTTACTCAAAAGACTGCTGATGGCGAAATTGTGATTGGGTTTGCTGGTACTCTTTACGCTATTTCCGCATGGGAAGCTCTCATAGAAGCATTAAATCATCTTAACTGGAAAGTGGACAATCATGATGTCCGAATTCGAGTTTTAGGATATTCATTCAAGTTTACGGCTACATTTCCTCAAAGAATTGAGTTTTTGGGCTACCATAGTCCTGAAAATACAATAGAAATTTTGAGAAAATCGACGATCAATTATCTCCCATATCCCTTTGAGCCAAGTTTATATAAGTTTTCGCGGTATTCCTTTCCCACTAAACTGAGCAGTTATGTTGCTTCTGGTGCGCCAATTATGGTTCATGCACCAGAATACTCTGAACTCTTCTCATTCTCACAAAAGAATTCCATGGGGATTACAACATCTAGCCTAGACAGTTCAATTTTAGCAGAATTGGTCTATGGATTTTTAACATCCAACACTGCTGTTGCAAAAGCCCGGGAGGTTGTTAATCAAGTTGCCAAAGATGAACTAAGTTACAATAAGTTTATTGATAATTTTAGACAATTTCTAGATTAATTTATTAATTAAATTAAGCGATATTTATATGTGTGGCATATCTGGAATCTTAACATTTAATTCAACTCCAGTTGAAAGAGGCGAAATTGAACTGCTCAATTCTGCACAGTCCCATAGAGGTCCAGATGGGGAAGGAATATTTATACTTGGAAACATAGCTCTTGGACACCGCCGGCTCTCAATTATTGACCCTAAACATGGTACTCAACCCATGTGCAATGAAAATCGCTCAGTTTGGTTAGTAGCTAATGGTGAGATATATAACTTTTATCATTTAAAAAAACAACTTGAACAATGTGGACATAAATTCAAGTCAGAATGCGATGTAGAAGTCATTTTGCATGGTTATGAAGAATGGGGAAAATCCGTAGTAGAAAAATTACGAGGAATGTTTGCTTTCGCTATTTGGGATAGCTCAACACAAGAGATTTTTCTGGCCAGAGATAGGCTGGGTATCAAGCCCCTATGTTATTCTTTAAGCAAGAATAGACTAGTTTTTGCTTCAGAACTACAAGCTTTAAGACAATTAAATACTTTTAATTCTGAAATTGATTTAGAAGCACTTGATTTATATTTACACTTGCAGTATATTCCCCCTCCTCAATCAATTTATAAATCAATTAAAAAGTTGCCTCCAGCTCATACTTTAACTGTTTCTGCTAATGGGGAAATATCTGATTTTCACTGCTATTGGCAAATGCAATGGCAACCTGACCACTCCAAAACTGAGGATGAATGGATTGAAATTTTGGATTCCGCGTTAAATGATGCGGTTAAATCTCATCTTGTATCTGATGTTCCCTTTGGTGCATTTCTTTCGGGGGGGGTTGACTCTAGTACTATTGTTGGCTACATGAGTCGCAACTTAAATCAACCAGTACGTTCATTCACCATTGGATTTAACACTGGTGATTGTGATGAGCGAGAGTTTGCCCGAAAAGCAGCCCACACCATTGGGTCTCAAAACTTTGAGACAGTGCTTGAACTAAATGTACTAAACCTGTTACCTCAAGTAGTGAAGCACTTTGGTGAACCCTTTGGAGATAGCTCATCAGTTTGTGCATGGATGGTAGCGCAAATTGCATCTGAGAAAGTCCCCATGATTTTATCTGGTGATGGAGGAGATGAAATATTTGCTGGCTACTCATATTTCCCCAAACTGGTGGCTAATTTTCCTGAATTGAGTAGATTTAACAGATTCAAACGTTATTTTGGTAATCAACTCCGCTCTTTTGGCTTTCTAACCCCACTTCCAGATTTGGCAACCGAATGGTACTCACGGTCACCATTTTTCAATGATGCTCGACGTTTAAGAATATGGAAGCCTGATTATCGATATTTAATAGAGTCAACTAGGAATTGGAACCAAACCAACTTTAATCGATCACAAAGTTCCAACACTTTAGATCGAGTTCAAGAAATGGATATTAATACTTACTTGACTGCTGATAACTTAACCAAAGTTGATATAACAAGTATGGCACATGGGTTAGAAGTTCGCGTTCCCTTGCTAGACCATTTGTTAGTTGAGACAGTTACCAAAATTCCTTGGTACTATCGATTGGGTTGGTTAGCCAATACTGGGGATAGTGATTCAATAACTAATTCATCAATTGTTGCCAAGAAAATGACTTCCTGCCCTCCCAAAAATGCGAGTTCTGCTTCCTGGTGCGGCAAATATATTCTCAAGAAAGCGTCCATGAGGTTTTATGATTGGAATTTTTTAAATAGGCCCAAAAAAGGATTTTCCATTCCTATAGATCAATGGTTTTTAGACCGTAACACAAGAGAAATGTTGCGTGAAGTTCTCTTGTCTCAGGAAACTGGGTTGAGTGAGTGGTTTAATACACAAGAAATTGAGCTACTAATTAATGAACACGGAACCTTAGAGAATCACGGTCACCGCTTGTGGTCTTTATTATTTTTATCTGAATGGAAACGGTCACATTAATCGGGGGTTATCAGGACTTACGCAAAAAGGAACGAAAGTAGGGGTAATTCATGAATTACCCCTACGCAAGAATAAGGTTTTTAGTCATATCTTGCGTAAGTCCTAGTTAGGGCTTGCTGAATAAACTCAAAACCTTGATAAATCAAGGGTTTCAGGTGGAAAATCAGGAAATCAGTGCAGGATTTTTCAGGGGTATACTCCTAAAAGCGTGCATTTTCCGGGTGAAATTTCAAAGAATTGGTTACTAACAGATCACCCAAACTCTTGCCTATTCCCTATTCCCTATTCCCTGCCTTAACGAACAGAATTTTTCAGCAAACCCTAGTTATGTTAAAAGGCGTTATGTTAAAAATTGCCATTATTCACGCATCCGATTTTGGGGGGGGGGCTGAACGAAGTGTTGTTTCACTCCATCGTAACCTCCAGAGACTAAATCACAAATCTCAATTATATGTGGGTTATCAGTTAACCTCAGAACCCTCGACAATTCAAATTCCCTATGTGCGAGGTGTATGGGGAGGGCGTCGATTGGCTCGCTCCCTGGAAAAGCATTATGGTTGGCAAGATATTTACAATCCGAGTTTTCGTAATTTAGTGAACTTGATTGATTTAGACACAGATGTTGTTCACTTCAATTCTTTGTGGGGATCAGGAGGCTTTGCTGACTTAGGAGCATTGCCTTCTATTACCCGAAAATGGACTGGTATTATCACTCTGCGAGAAAATTGGTTATTGACAGGACATTGTGCTTATTTTTTTGAATGCAACCGGTGGAGGATAGGTTGTGGAAATTGCCCAGATCTTTCTTTGCAACCAGCAATACCTGTTGACGGAACAAGATTTAACTGGCAACGAAAACAAAGGATAATTAAAAACTCAAATGTAAATATTGTTGTTATTTCAGATTGGCTGAAACGGCAAGCTGAAGCTAGTCCGATTTTAAATAATAAGCCCATTCATCGGATTTATAATGGTATTGATCTAAAAGTCTTTAAACCAGTAACTAGTGCAGAAAAAACCAGCTTGCGTGACCAATTGCAAATTCCAAATTCTAAATTTGCCATTTTACTAGCTGGTCAAACAGTAGAAGGTATCAATCAAGGTATTGCAACCCGATATGCAGTTGATGCTTTAAACCAATTATCATCTGACTTAGTTTTTCCTGTCGTTTTAGGACGCTCTGCTAATCGGGTGTTAAACATGATTCATCATCCAGGAATTGCCGTCCCATTCCAAGATGAACCCCAAAATATGGCACAGTATTTCCAGGCATGTGATTTAACCTTAGTTACTTCGGAAGTAGAGGCATTCGGTAGAATTGCCGCTGAGTCTCAAGCCTGCGGAACACCAGTAGTTAGTTTTGATTCCGGTGGATTACCGGAGGTGGTGTTGGATAAAATTGGAGGCAGAATTGTACCCAGAAGCGATGTCAAGGGATTGATACGGGCAATTGATTATTTTTACTCCAACCCTTCAGTCCGTGATCAGTGCAGCATACAAGGTATTGCTCACGTTAGAGCTAATTTTGATGAATTGGATATAGCAAACCAGTATGCAAATCTTTATCAACAGATCAAAAATGGAGAATTTGGATGATGGAGTCACCTACCTCTAATCTTCCCAGGGTTGCCGTAATTATCCCCGCCTTTAATGCTGCTAAGTACTTGCGTCGCGCAGTGGAATCAGTCTGGCGCACTGGTTATCCATCCATTGAAGTTGCCATTGTCGATGACGGGTCTACTGATGAAACTTCTAAAATTGCTGAAGAGATTTGCGCTGAAGCTCCAAAGCAATGTACCTTGTATCGGCATCCAAACGGTGGAAACCATGGGGTGTCGGCTTCAAGGAATCTAGGTATTGCTAGAACAACTGGAGAGTGGGTTGCTTTCTTAGATGCCGATGACACTTATACAAATACCCGGTTTGACTGTTTACACGTTGACAAACCAAACAATCAGACAAATCATTTATCTAACCATCACCTATCCAATGTGGATGGTTTTTACGGAGTAGCCGCAATCGTTTTAGATGAGGACTCTTACCCCCCAGATGAGAATTTCTGGCGTCAGAATAATTTGTTTGGTATTTCTACACCTTTATGTGGCATCCAATTATTAAAACATCTACTTACTGGAGTTACCTGGCCCATAAGTGCCATTACTGTGCGTCGTAGTCTTTTGGAAAAAACTGGAGGATTTGACATCAGTAAGAATATTGCAGAAGACTGTGATTTATGGTTCAGAGTGGTAACAGTTGGTAAAATCATGCCAGACAATTTATCTAGCCCTATCAGCTACTATCATCGCCATTCATCCAATACCTACCACTACAAGATAGAACACCGTCTAGCCATGGTGAATGCGATGTTAGACTCATGGCATTGGGCTAAGTCTATTGGTGTCCACCCGGACTATGTTCGAGTTTTTTCTGATTGTGTGCCTGATTATGCTTACAATTCTATTGTGGCGGCACGAGAAGCGGATCGACCAGACGTGGCTTGGTCAATTTTGGGTCTCATGGCAATGTCTAGGAAACTAGGTTTTTTCCTAAAAATTAGAACCCTAAAACAATGGCGAGCTTTAATCTTGAGTACCCAGGTAGGTGATTTTTTCGCAAGCCGGAAATGAGGCTGGTTTTAGAGAAGGAAAATAGGTAAAACTGTTACTGCATAAGGCTTGCTTTCTAGTAATTCAAGCCTAAAGTGTACAACAAAATACAAGCTACTGAAAGATCGCAAGAGAGCTAAAGTTTTGTATAAAAATCAGTTTATTGTTTCTAACAAAGAATATAGGATATCATAAAAAAATGAATCGCCTACCCAAGTCTTTAAAAGACTACTTAGAGTTATCTATATTTGCAAGATACTATAAAACTGCTTTATCTAAGTATTTTTCAAATAAAGAAATACCTAAGATTGCTTTCGTTAAGCAAGACGTACAAGACGATCTTTACTGTTGTGCCTCTAATTCTTCCGTAGCGCAATTAATTAGCTCTACACTTTTAAGATCAGGACCAGTTGCTCTATTTTCAAAATTTAATGCTGATTTTTACATTGTTCACACTGAGCCAGAACAAGAATGTAATATCTGGAAAGAAAAATGCACTATTCTTGAATGGTGCCCCATAGAGTATTTCGAGTACTTTCGCCATCATGTTCCTGGAAGAGGCTATGGACAAAAGAATTTCTCAATATCAGTTTATGATATAAAATGGGAAGACTATGATATAGTAATAAGTCTGGATATATGTATTCCCACTCAGTTAATTAAAAAATATCCCGCCATAGTTTGGTGCTGCTATATAAAAGAAATTAAAACTCCCTCTTATGCAAAATCACTAATAAAGCCGATTGCAGGATATGATCTATTCCTAAATCATTCTTTTTGTTTAGAGTTGGATCGATTAAGATATCCATCGCATGTCATCGAGTTTCCTTATCACTTGCAATATTTTGGTTGCTTTCATGAAATTTTCTCTTTACCTGACATAGGTCAAAAGCGCTCTGGTATTTTTTTGGATCATCATTCTGCTGTTGCTTTTTCCGATGAAGAATTAGAAAAACTGGCTCAGTTTGGTTCCTTGTCCAGCACCGGGTTGATAAAAGCTCAAAAAATCAATTCGATGCACACCATTCCAAATCGTACCATGGATAAGAAATTCTTATCTAAATTAGTGCGGAGTAAGTTCTTCATAAAGTGTGGAGGAAGAAATGTATTAGGGACTGCATCTGTAGAAGCTATTTCTGCCGGCTGTATAGCACTTAGTATAACCGGACAGCATGGACAAAATTCAATCTTCAATGAGTATACTAGTGCCACCTCCTTGAATGAGCTTGTGAAAAAAATCAAGGATTTAGAGAATAACCCTCACTTGTATCAACGTGAAGTTGAGCGACAACGAAAATTAATCGATTATTTATGTTATTATCGCCCATCATTTCACCTCTTTAAGATGGCAAAAAAAATCATTAAGAACAGACACGGTTATAATTGATATTGACCATGTAGTGCCGGCAGTTACCCATTAGGAAACATTATAGTCCTTGCACCACAAGTGTTGAATGTTAATTTGGGTTTCGCTGTAACACTATCATTTATGTTAGTCTACCCCAACCACAAAAACCATGAAAATCCTACCTAACCTAAAAAAACTAAGCACTAAATATCGATATCTCAAAAGAAAATTTGATATTTTTCTTGAAAAGAATGTTAGTTATCGTCATGACTATAATTTGAAAGTTATTCGACAAGAACTTAACTCAATATCTTCCTTTAATGAACTGTATAACTTCTCCCAAAAACATTTTGGTTTAATTCAAATAAAGTCTGAAATTGGAAGCTTTCTAGATTTTGCTTTGCAGAGACAGCCGAAAATCGTCTTAGAAATAGGACTTAAAAATGCAGGAAACTCATTCCTTTTTTTACATTACCTTGATAATGTTGAAGACTTAATCTGTATCGACATAAAATTAAATAACCTTGGAAAATTGAATTGTCTCAAGAAGAACAGTCAGAAAATTTTATTTATAGAAGGTAGTTCTCAATCAGATTTTTCGATAAAAAAAGTTGTTCAAAAATTGAACGGTCGGTTTATTGATCTGCTTTTTATAGATGGAGACCACTCATATGACGGGGTAAAAAATGACTTTTATGCCTATCAACACTTGGTTAAAGATGGCGGTATAATAGTATTTCATGATATTGTCTCTGACAAAAATGAGAGTGAATATGAACAATCTTCTTTTCGTGAGTCCTTGATTTACTCTGGTGGTGTGCCTAAATTTTGGAATGAAATCAAGGATCATTATCAACATAAGGAGTTTATTGAGAATCCTGAACAGCGTGGTTTTGGGATTGGTGCCCTTATTAAAGATAGACTTTTAACTCCTTAGAAGTTCCCTGAAAATTATTTCAATCGATAAATTCAAAGAAAACTCGCAGGCTTTACTTACTTTGATTTTAAGTTTATGTACTTTTTGGTTAATGTTTTATTTTCGTCTTGAGTATGAACAATTTTTTCGTAATTATTACTACTATTCAGTCTCCTACTTCTGCAATGCGCTGTCTTAACCAGAAATTAACAGTAGAAGGTGCGCAACTTATCGTTATCGGTGACCAAAAAGGACCTTCTGAGTACAATTTGCCAGCTACTCAGTTTTGGAATCTAGATTTACAACTTAGCTCACCTTATACCTTGGCCCAACAACTTCCAACAGGTCACTATACCCGTAAAAATCTTGGTTATTTGGAGGCAATTCGTCAAGGAGCAGACTGTATCTATGAAACCGATGACGACAATGCGCCCTTACCCTCTTGGGATCTTCGCAGTCAACAGGTAGAAGCCCACACAGTTAACCAATCGGGCTGGGTGAATGTCTACCGTTACTTTAGTAATGACCGCATTTGGCCTAGAGGTTTTCCCCTAGATTGTTTAATTGAGTCTTTCGCTAACCATATTCCACTACAGATACAGCCTAAACTGGTTCAAGCCCCAATTCAACAAGGCCTAGCCAATGGCTCCCCAGATGTAGACGCAATCTGGCGATTGGTGCTAGATCAGCCTTTTACATTTGAAAACAAACCGAGTATTTATCTTCCACCTAGTTCCTGGTGTCCATTCAATAGTCAGAGTACATGGTGGTGGCCAGTTGCTTACCCCTTAATGTACCTTCCCAGTTATTGCTCTTTTCGCATGACCGATATCTGGCGAAGCTTTATTGCTCAACGTTGCCTCTGGGAGTTGGGATATGGTATTGTTTTCCATCCTCCTGAAGTTGAGCAAGAGCGTAATGCTCATAATTTAATGAAAGATTTTGAAGATGAGGTTTCAGGTTATTTAAATAACGCAAGTCTGGTAAATACTTTAAAAAAAGTTGAATTACGACCTGGTGAGTATAATGTTACAAACAACTTAATAAAATGCTACGATTCCTTAGTAAAAGAAAATATTCTGCATCAAAAAGAACTAATGTTATTAAATGCTTGGGTAGCGGATTTGAATGCTATTCAATACTAAAAAATTAGACCAAAAATATAATTTTTTTATCCATGAGCAAACGATTAACTTACCTTCCAGAACTAGATGGACTTAGAGGTTTCGCAATCCTACTTGTTGTGTTTTATCATGCTAAGTTGGCGGGATTTGGGGGAGGATTCATAGGCGTTGATATATTTTTTGTTTTGTCAGGTTACTTAGTAACTTTTGGACTGTATCAAGAATTAGTCTCAACAAAAACTATTAATCTAGGAGAATTCTTTCAAAGAAGAATCAAAAGATTACTTCCTGTATTTTTTTTCGTAATACTCATAACACTTGCTATAGGCTATTTTGTTCTAATACCCATTGCTGGGGAACAACAAGCCCTTGGTAGATCTGCAATTGCATCAAGCTTATTTTTGTCAAACTTATATTTTATTTTCAATACTGGTGGATATTTTGACGAACCGACAGAACTGCAACCTTTACTTCACACCTGGTCACTTTCAGTAGAAGCTCAGTTTTACTTAATTTGGCCATTTATTATTGGATTTATCTATTTTCTCTCGCGAAAAAACACTAGTCTTTTCCCAAAAAACCTAACTATTGCTTTAGGATTACTGAGTATAGCTTCACTTTTCGTTTCACTATACTTTACTTATAAACAAGCTTCTGTTGCGTTTTTTTTAATGCCATCACGAATGTGGGAATTTGGCACTGGAGGGCTGTTAGTTTTATTACCAGTTCAGAAGTTTAATGCAAATCTGGGAAACTTTATATCTTCTTTGAGTCTACTTTTCAGCTTCTACACCGGAAGAGGCTATTAATTTAATTTTATTTCTTGAGAGTAACCCAAAGATTTATTGGGGTGAAGTTAAACATCAACGGAAAATTATCAACTACCTATGTTACCTCAGACCTTTGTATGATTTAATCCAGGCTTTTTCTCAAAAGCAAAAAATAAATACTCAAAATCTCTCAAACTAATAACTTAATTACTTGTTGACTAATTAAAAAGACTAATTAAAAAAATGTTTATTCCATTAGAACCTTTACCAAAACTTTGTGTTGTTTCAATTATTATACCCAGTTACAACCAGGGTAGTTTTATCAAAGAAACAATTGACTCAGTTCTGTCCCAAAACTATCGACCTTTAGAGATTATTGTCATTGATGGTGCATCCACAGATGAGACAGTTTCCATCCTAAAAATGTATGAAAATATACCAGAAGTAAAATGGATTTCTGAACCTGATCAAGGGGTAGTTGATGCTGTAAACAAGGGATTTGCCCTAGCTACAGGAGATATTATTAGTATCCAAAGCTCAGATGATTTCTACTTACCCCATGCCGTGCAAACAATGGTAAAAGCCTTTGAATCTCATCCAGATGTCGGACTAGCATTTGCTGATATCATTACTATTGATGCTAACGGTAAAGAACTGCGTCGTACCAACTTTCCACCCTATACATTAGAAGGGTTTCTCAGCAAGGAATTTTATATTCCCCAACCCTCAGCCTTTTTTCGCCAAGAACTTTTACAAGTTGTTGGGGGTTGGGATCAGGATTATTTTATTGCAGATACAGAATTTTGGTTGCGGATGGTGTTTCGCACTCAAGTATTAAAAGTTAATGACTGTATTGCCAAACGTAGAGTGCATGATGCCCAGCGTGATCACCAGGTTGATCGTATTGCTGATAGTTACTGGATGATGATTAAAAAGTCACCAGATTTGGCATCCGCTTCTTTAAGACTGCGAAGAATTGCATATGCTGGAGCTTATATAAACAATATTCGCTACTCCTCTCACAAACTGTCGATTTTTAATACCTTAAATATTTGGCGGGCCCTATTTCTTTACCCAAAAATGTGGATGTATTGGCTGAAATCTCCCTTACTTATCCCCTTTTATCTGGAAGTTATTTCTTCTCTTGCGTTTGCTAAAAGGAAAATTTATGAGTTCACGCGACCAGAAACTATTCACTAATATCACTCGGGAATTAATTGGTGTTCTTTGTAAAGATACATTCCGTTATATACCCAAGTTGTATTTTTCCGGTGATAATTCCAGTTGGGTGAGTCTGGATAGCTGGATATATCTACGCAATCGGTATGAAAGTTTGATAAGTAACCCCCATGGACCAGGTGTGATCTGCGATTGGGAGTTTTCCAGTCAACTACATGCTTGTAAGATCATTCCTCATTGGGGTAAGCAACTGATGAGGCTGGCTTTGGATGATTGGCCAATTGAATTTTCCACCACCCCTAAGATTAAGACTGCTCCCACTGTTTCTTTTATCTTTGCTCACGCTGGTTTAGATAGACTACCTCAACTGAACCAAACTATTTTTAGCTTATGGGGGCAGTTAGATTCTTGTGTTGAGTGTGTTGTGATTGATTTAACACCTGATTCAGTTCAAGAACACCTCCCAGAAGGCGTGATTTATCATCACATTCCTACTAATCATCTATCACCAGGATGGCGGAAATCTTGGGCTTATAATATTGGTGCAAGGGTTGCGTCGGGGGATATACTGGTGTTTCATGATGGAGATATTTGTGTTCCCAATAGATATGTTCACGAACTACTAAAGTGGTTATACTTTGGAGATTATCAAGTTGCTTCCATCCAGAGGTTTTTATTTTACTTAAGTGCCTATGAAACAGAAAAAATAATTCAAACCCAATCTATTGTACCTACTTTTGCAGATAATATCCTCCAGAACTGGCAGGGTGGAACAATTGCCATTCGTAAACAAGACTTTTTTGCCATTGGTGGTTTCGACGAAGGTTTTGTAAATTGGGGCGGGGAGGATCTTGAGTTTTTTGATCGCTGTAGGTTATTAAGACATTTCCGCTTTGGTTACTTACCATTTATTCACCTATTTCATCAACCACAAAAAGATCATAGACTGATAACAAACTTAAATACTGCAAAGGTTTTGCCTGTAAGATTAAGAGTTAAACCTAGCGATCGTCGTCATGAGTTGGTTCAGCGCCAATTTGGAAACTCTGAGTTTCCAGATCCCCCAGTTCCATACTTTATAGATTTTGAATAACTGATTTTCGACCAGATCAACAACCTACTTTTTAGCATGTGTGGAATCACTGGAATTATTTCTCAATCACCACTCTCACCTGAATTTTATCATCGTTTAAGATTGATGAATCAGGCAATGTCTCACCGGGGTCCCGATGGTTCAGGTGAGTTTGTTACTGATCATGTTGCCTTGGCAATGCGTCGCCTAAGCATTATTGATTTAGTCGGTGGAAAACAGCCTTTATATAATGAAGATAATTCCTTAGTTTTGGTATGTAATGGAGAAATTTATAATTATATTGAGCTTCAACAGTTTTTATCCAAGAAAGGTCATCACTTTAAAACAGCAAGTGACTGTGAGGTAATTCTTCATCTTTATGAAGAATATGGCACTAATTGCCTAAATTATCTAAGGGGTATGTTTGCATTTGCACTTTGGGATATTGGGCGCAATCGGTTGCTGATTGCACGAGACCGAATGGGTGAAAAACCCATCTATTTATTCAGGTCACCTGGTGTTTTGATTTTCGCTTCTGAGCTTAAATCACTATTAAAATCTGGACTGGTTCGATTCCAACTAGATCCTGTTTCTATTTATCAATACTTTCATTATGCTTATGTTCCTGAACCTCGGACTCCTTTAAGCGATGTGTTCAAACTCAAGCCTGGTCACTTTCTGTTAGTAGATGTCAATAAATGGGATTTTGAGCAAAAATGTTACTGGCAAATGGAAGACGTTCCACCCTTATCGGGGGATCCTACACAACTGATTCTTGAGCAATTAACTGAAATTAGTGAGCAAATTGTTCGATCTGATGTACCAATTGGTATTGCACTTAGTTCTGGTTTAGACTCAAGTGTTGCTGCTGCCATGGCAGCAAGAGCTTATAGTGGGGAAGTCCATGCATTTAGTGTGGGATATCCTGGGAATTTGCCTGGCGATGAAAGAGCAAAAGCCAGGTTGTGGGCTGAAACACTAGGTATTGTTTTTCATGATATTGAAATTCATATAGAAGATATGGTAAGTTCCTTTCCGGAATTAAATTTCTGGCGAGATGACCCCATTGCTGATATTGCGGGTTACTGTTATTTTCTAGTTATGAAACTGGCTCGTGAATGTGGTGTACCGGTTGTTATGCAAGGACAAGGAGTTGATGAGCTATTTTGGGGTTATCCCTGGCTACGTAAATCTGTAACTCAAAGTTTATTGAAGTTGAAAACACAAAATGAAGGCTGGCTAGCGCTTCCGAGTGTTGTGGGCTCATGGCTTACTCAAATCTCAAGTTTTCGAGGTTTTTTGGGGTCTGCTCGTCGAGGGTTTGGTATACCTAAAGGAAATCAAAAATTTTATGAATATCTTTGTAATGATTCCGATCAACTAGTGTTTTATGATATGCACCCTGACTTTCAGGAAGCCGTAAACGCTTCTGTTGGTCAATACCTGGAATTTGAATCAGATATTTCTTGGGTGGTATCCCTTTTTAGTCAAAGTAAGCCTTGGGATGATATTCCCGTTGTAATTACTCGTCTGATCTGTGAAACTTACCTATTGCAAAATGGACTGGCTCAGGGCGATCGCCTGAGTATGGCTTCTTCGGTTGAACTTAGACTTCCCTTTGTTGATTACAGATTAGTGGAGACCATTATTGGAATCAGAAAAAATAATGATGATCATACTATACCCCCCAAAGAATTATTCAAAAAAGCAGTATCAAACCTTGTACCTGACTACATATTAAATCAACCTAAGCGTAGTTTTTCTCCTCCGGTTAGTGCTTGGTATAACGCCTTATTTAAGTGTTATTCTGGAGATATCTTAGATGGTTATCTTGTTCAAAATAATGTTTTAAACCCTTGGGGAGCCATGGAGTTTGCTAAGGGCAAATATCCCCTTGGTACTTTTATGCCGCTTTCGTTTAAAGCTTTAGTTCTTGAAACTTGGTGTCGTCAAATGAGTGGAATTTGTTGAGCGTAATAAGCTAAGTTGATTATACCACAATTTCATTCTTTTTCATTCTTTGTTTGGAGGTGTCTAATTACATGAAGTCAATAGCTGTTATGCCTTTAACTTGAATAATTAATATAAGCAAGATGCTTGTGCTAATGTAACTTCAGTTTTTTTAATTATACAGTTTAGCTGCACATCAGCTTAAATATTTAAATGAAAAAATTCATGAATTAATCGATTGAGGTGCTTATGATCGAAGGAATGGTATCAACAATTATTCCTGTATACAATCGTCCTCAATTTCTATTAGAATCCGTTAATAGTGTACTAGCTCAAACTCATCGTCCCATTGAGATTATTATTGTCGATGATGGTTCTACCGACTCTACCCCGGAAGTTGGCCGTCATCTAGCCTTACAATACCCCGAAACCATTTGTTGGCTTCAAATCAGTAACAGTGGTCCAGGTCCAGCCCGCGAAGCAGGCAAAAAAGTTGCCCGGGGGGAGTTTATTCAATATTTAGATAGTGATGACCGCCTGTTACCCAGCAAGTTTGCCGACCAAATTCAAGTCTTACGTAGACATCCAGAATGTGGTATCGCTTATGGTTACACTCGGCTTATTGATGAGCATGGAAATGAACTTTCAGATCCCTTTAAGTGGACTGGACAGGATCTACCCTATTTATTCCCCGGTTTACTCGTAGATCGCTGGTGGTGTACCCACACTCCCCTTTATCGTCGCACAGTCACTGATGCAATTGGCTGCTGGTCAAATTTGCGCTGGTCTCAAGACTGGGAATATGATGCACGAGCAGGAGCTTTAAGAACACGATTGATCAATTGTCATACTTATGTAAGTGAACATCGCCATCACACTGGTCAACGTCAAACCTCTCAAGCCGATTGGTTTACTGACACCGCCAGGTTACAAAATCGGGCTGCCCTACTCAAAGCATTGTGGAAAAATGCTCAACAAGCAGGAATTAGCCCTAAGGATAAAGAAAGCCTCCATTTTTCTCGATGGGCTTTTTTGATTGCTCGCCATTGTGGTGCAGTGGGATTAATTAACGAATGTCAGGAATGCCTAGATTTAGCAATCGGCAGCAGCCAAGGGGTCAAGTTCCAAGATTTGACCCTTTATCGTTGGTTGTGTAGACTGATTGGTCAACAACTGGCATCTAAAATCATGGTAGAAATTGCTCGTATTAAAAACAACCCTGGACAGGCAACCCTCCCTCAATCATTTGTTAAGACTGATGGGGAAAATTAATACTTCCAATGCAGGGTTTTTAGTGCGGGACATCCTGCTAATAATTAGCACCCTCTTAGCCGCCATCAATCTATGGCAACCCCCAAATCCTTGGTTGCGCCAGGGTAAAATTTACGTCTCTCCCCAGGGATCTGACTGGAATCTAGGCAACAGTCCCCAAAGGGCTGTTAAAACTATACAACGGGCTGCGAATATGGCCACACCGGGAGAAGAGGTAGTTATTCTACCCGGTATCTATCGGGAAGACCTGCGGGTTCGCCGTGGGGGGAGGCCCAATCGCCCCATTACCTTTCGCGCCCAACAACCGGGAACAGTAACCATCACTAATGCTGTTCCACCACAGGTAACACAATATCTAACCTGGCGATCGCATGGCAATGGACTATATTCAACCCAGACCCCTTGGCCTATCTACTATGCCCTGTATAACGGCAGTGTTCTTTATGATGTTCGCTGGGGGGGAATAGAAAGACTGAAAACCTTAGTAAGTCAACCCAACTCCTACGGTGCTTTTACCTACGATAGGGAAACAAAGCGTTTTTATCTTTTTCTACCCCATGGAGAAATACCAAATAATCAAAAGCTAGTATTTCATCGAGAAATTCCGTCACCGCGAGAGTGGGGCAATAGTCGGGTGGCGAATATTTGGCTAGAGGCACAACATCTAGTTTTTGACGGTCTACGGTTAGAACTTGGCGTTGGTTCTAGCTTTTTGCTGTGGGATAGTGGTTACATTACTATTAGAAATACTCTGCTGACAGGCGCTGGCACAGGAATTAGTGCTTCACCTCACATCAATGTACCATCCCATCTGGTAGTTGAATATAACCTTTACCATAATTATCCCCAATACAACTGGCTAAAGAATTGGCTTCCCTGGAATGAAGTATACGCTCACTACTCAAACTCTACACTGATTTCTGCAAGTTTTCCTAATTTAGTGATTCGTCATAATGTGGTTAGCCACGGTGGTGATGCCTTGCAGATTTCCCCCCATCTGGATAAACCCGGGCAGAATGGGGCAAATATCTATGGTAATCTTTTAATGTATGGTACGGATGATGCGATCGAAATGGATGGACCTGCTGAAAAAGTTCATTTTCATCACAATCTAGTTTACGACTTTAAACAAAACCTAGGATTAAGTCCAGTTTTAACCGGGCCAGTTTTAGCAGAAAATAACCGATTCCTGCATCCTGCTAGTGGAGTCAATGGCTCCCAAGTCAAGTTACTCAATCCTTGGTATAAACCCGGTTCGCCTAATAATCAAAGCCCGATTCAAAATATTCAGATTCGCAATAATACTTTTGTTGGGCGTTATCTTGCCTATTGGGGACCACCTGTTAAAAATGTATGGGTGGAAGAAAATCTCTTTGCCGTGGAAGGGATGAATAATCCTCCTTGGCATCCCCAGGTCACAGTTCGCAATAATAAAATGATTACATTACCCCAGGAATATCCTCACCCCGGGAAAAATCTTCAATGGTTCCAAGGTTGGTCAATACCCCGACCTGGACCTGGTTGGCTTCAATATGAAGATCATCCAGCAACTGTGGATATCCATAAAGTCCTATCCCCGGATTTGTTTGGGAGTTATGGTAGCAAGAAAAACAAAGAGTTACGTTGAAATTGTTACTCAAGTTCTAACTGCATATGAAACTAGTAGCCTCCCTTTTATTACTATTTTTACTGCTAGTCAAGGGTTGTCAAACACCTAAAACCCTGTCATTCCAACTCAACTCTGACTCCATAATAGAAGCGATGGAGTATGTTGCCGATTGGCAGTTGGCAAATCCATCTAAACATCCTCCCACCCACTGGTCTCAGGCCGCTTATTACACTGGTATGATGGCCCTTGCGGATGTATCCAAGGATGATCGCTATCTGAAAGCCATGAAAAAAATGGCCCGCAGCAATCAATATCAACCAGGACCCAACCGACGCTTTGCCGATGACCAAGCTGTCATCCAAACCTATGCCCAGCTATATCTGCGAAACCCAGACCCAACTATTCTCGCTCCCACACTTGAACTATTTGATTGGCTCCTCACCCTCCCTTTTGACGAACCCCTAACCTGGGACGACCAGATCCATAATCGCGAATGGGCTTGGTGCGATGCATTATTTATGGCTCCTCCCGCATTAGCAATGGTCAGCCAGTCCACGGGAAATGAAAAATATTTACAACTGATGAACCGCCTATGGTGGAAGACTACTGAATATTTGTATGACCCACAAGAAAATCTCTATTTCCGCGACAGTCGATTCTTTGACCAACGCACTCCTAATGGCAGCAAAGTATTTTGGAGCCGTGGAAATGGCTGGGTTATGGCAGGTTTAGTACGGGTACTACAAGCCATGCCACAAAATTTTACTGCCCGCCCTAGTTATGAAAAACTATACCGGGAAATGGCAAAAAAGATAGCCGGTTTACAACGGTCAGATGGCTACTGGCCCTCTAGTTTACTTGATCCAAATCATCTGCCCAATCCAGAAACCAGTGGCACGGCATTCTTCGTTTATGCCTTAACTTGGGGAGTTAATCACAATTATTTAACGCTAAAAGAGTACAGTCCCTTTATTGAGCGTGGCTGGCAAGCCTTAATTCAAGCAGTTCATCCCAATGGCAAACTTGGCTATGTTCAACCCATGTCAGTTCAACCCGGGGCTGCAGAATACGAAACCACAGAAGCGTATGCAGTTGGAGGTTTTTTGCTGGCGGGCAGCGAGTTATTCAAACTCGTGGAGGGCGAACATATGAAAACCAACATAAAACTAATATAAGATGAGCAGCAAGTCAGTCCGCCAAATTGGGGTGTATATATTCATTATCCTTGTCGCCGGATTGTTTGGTGCCATCGGTGGTAGAGTGCTGGGTTACGGTTTATATCGCCTCAGCTATGATTACATTGTTATCACCCAAGAACATCAAGACTGGGGACTCCGGTTTGGTCTGTTTGTGGGCGCAATATTAACAGCATCCCACAAACTCGGCAGGAGACAGCCCTTTTCACTGGTTCAACTATTGTTAGGATTAGTATTAGTGGCTATGGTCACTGGCACCGGTATAGGTTTGGGAGGGTTAATTGCCCACACAGTATATCAAACTGGTCTATGGCAACCGAGCAACTGGCAATTACCTAACCCCAGTCGCCATGCTATATTCCTGGGAGCATTAACCGGACGTAATTGGGGGGCTGGTTTAGGAGTCATTTTCACAGTGCTATGGTTACGGTTTTCCCCCCGCTAAGAAACTCAGCCAAATCAAAATCTTTCTGTATGCCTATCATTTCCGTTGTCATGAGCGTCTATAACGATGCTCAGACGGTTAAAACCTCAGTAGACAGTATTTTGAACCAAACCTTCACAGATTTTGAATTCATTATCATCAACGACGGTTCAACAGATGAAACAGGAACAATTTTAGATCGCCTAGCCAGTCAGGACTCACGAATAAAAGTGATTCACCAAGAAAATACCGGGCTAACCCAGGCCTTAATCCGGGGGTGTAACCAAGCCCAAGGTGAATTCATTGCCCGTCAGGATGCTGATGATTACTCCTACCCGCAACGTCTGGAACTGCAATTGGCTAAAATCCAAAGTAGTCCACAGATTGGTATGGTTTCCTGCTCTACCCAATATATCGGACCCCAAGGAGAGCCACTGACTATTATTCAACGATCTGAAAGCCCTGAAATAGCCACCCAGGAATTACTTCATCGCCGCCAGGGTCCGGCTGCCCATGGTAGTGTTTTGTTTCGCAAATCAGTGTACAATGCCGTCGGTGGTTACCGCCCTGATTTCTATTTTGCTCAAGATTCAGATCTATGGTTAAGGATAGCAGAAAAAGCCCAGTTTGCCAGCTTGTCCCAGATACTATATCTTCACCGCAGGGAGATTAACTCCACCTCCGGTGTTAATCGTGCCATACAACTCCGATTTGGAGAACTGGGTCAACTGTGTAAAACCGCCCGTTTAAACAGCCAATCAGAATCTGTTTATCTAGAAGAAGCAAAACAACTACGCAGCCAACTCCTGGCCAACAAATGGCAAAAACATCCTCCCGACCCCTTGGCTGTTGCTAAAGCTACCTATTTTTTGGGATCTCAATTACTAACCAACGGCGATCGCCGAGCAGTTAACTACCTGTGGCAAACAGTACGTCTGTGTCCCTGGCACTGGAAAGGATGGTTTCGTTTGGGGCAAAGTATTCTGCAATTTCCGATACAAAAAAGCTAACTAATGCTAACAAAAGTTGGCTTTTTCTTCCTGTTTCACCAGTTCGACTACGCTCACTGAACCTATTGATGATGAACTCTCCTTTACGCATTCTGACAGTTGCCGATACTCCTTGCGATCCTAACTCTGGAGCCGCAGGAACAGTTTATTACACCAACCAAGCATTGAGAGAAATTGGTCATGAGGTAGATGAAATTTGGGCTGATGATTTAGGACCCAGGCGCATTGCTCACGGCAATCTCCATTCCTTGTTAGAACAACCTAGAGCCTACCGTCAGGCTGTTATGAAGGCGATCGCCACGAAAGATTATGATGTTATTCAAATGAGTCAACCTCAAGCTTATTTAGCCGCCAAGGCTTTAAAACAGGGGGGCTTTAAAGGATTGGTAATCAATCGCAGTCATGGGGTTGAGTTAAGAGTGGATGAAGTGTTACCTTACTGGTATCAGAAACTCGGTGTTCCAGAATCGCGTTTTCCTGGGTTCTTAACAGCAGGTTTACGTAAGTTGTTACAGCGTCAGTGGCATGAAGTGATTAAATACTGCGATGGTGTCATTGTTACTTGTGAAGATGATAGCCACTGTCTTGTAAGTAAGCTTAATATCAATGCGGATAAAATTAAAGTCATACACCATGGAGTTCCTGAAGCATTTTTCAATACACCGACTCAATCATATTCCTTAGAAAGACATCAGCAACTTCTCTATGTCGGGCAATCTGCTTTTTTTAAAGCACCACTCATCTTAGCTGCAATCATCAACAAAATATTACTTTCTAATCCCGATGTCACAATGACATGGGTTACTACTGTTAACTCCCATAATTACTTAAAATCCTTGCTTAATGCCCAGATTTTATCTCGTGTAGTATTTCTAGATTGGCAACCCCAAGAAAAACTTATTGCTTTATATGATTCATGTGGAATTTTTATTTTTCCCTCCTTCGTAGAAGGAGCAGGGAAAACCTCATTAGAGGCCTTGTCAAGGGGTCTTTGTGTAGTAGCCAGTAATCAAGGAGGAATGAAAGATTATATAAAATCTGGAGAAAATGGGTTTTTATGTGAAGTTGGTAATTCAGAGGAATTTGTTAACCGAATATCCTTACTTTTAAAAAACTTAGAATTTTCCACCAAATTGAGCAAACAGGCTGTGACTACTTCACAATCCTACACATGGAAGAAATGTGCCACCGAGGCAACTCGTTTTTACATACAAGCCCTGTTTAAATAGAACATATTTTGAATATGAACCTCATACAAATAGTAGTCAAAGAATTCAAAGATACACTGGAGCGACCGCAACGCTTAGGCAAATTATTTGATTATTCATCTCTCAAAAAATGGCTGAGATTTCAAGAGATTAGAGTTATTGCCAGGAATGACTGGAAAAACACGGGAAACATTTCTCAGAGAAATGTCCCATCCTATGACCAGTATATCAAGCTTCAAAAATCTAAGCTTGAATACCTAGACCTATCTAGCCATGAAAAAAAATTTAGGACATCTTTAAGGCAAAGATTATCAGAGTTACATTCACAGGATTATATCAAACCCTCAAACCGTACAGCATTGTGTCTTGGTGCAAGATTAGGTGCTGAAGTTGCGGCCTTTCGAGATTTAGGCTATTTTGCCGTTGGCGTTGATTTAAATCCTGGTAACAACAATCCTTATGTCATGTACGGTGATTTCCACAAATTAGAATTTTCCGATAATTCTGTTGATGTAATCTATTCAAACTCCCTTGACCATTGTTATGAGTTGAAATTAATACTTTCAGAAATCAAAAGATTACTTAAAAATGATGGTTACTTGATCATTGAAGCCGACCCTGGGTCAAATGAAGGAATTAGTCCTGATTTGTGGGCAACAATGAGCTATGAGACTGTCGATTCTCTGAAGACTGAAATTGAAACATCAGGATTGATTCTGGTTCAAGCACTACCCTTTGAATATCCTCGAAACGGAACTCAGTTAGTATTTAAGCGCTAATTTTTGCATCTCTCATGTTTAAAAACAACCCATTGTTATACTACCTTACTTACTGGCTATCTATTCAGCCTGCCTTGACACAAACAACTTCTTCTTAATTAGGGGTTGCTGAGAAAGTCTTTCCGTGAGGGCATAGGAGTCAGGAGTCAGGAGTCAGGAGTCAGGAGGAGATTTGAAAATTTCTTTGCCATCTCTTGAAATCCCAAAAAATGCACACTTTTTCCGGTATACCCTTCAAAACCCTTGCACTAATTTCTGTGTTTATCAGCCTCTAACCTTTGATATATCAAGGTTTTAGGTTTATTCAGCAAACCCTAATTAATCATTGCTTAACTAACGGTATTGGCACAATTGTATTCGGGTGGAATAAAAAACAAAAAGATAAAGCTGATCTGAGGAAACTTAATAATCAAAAGTTTGTTCAAATTCCATCAGCTAAATTAAAAACCCGTATTGAGCAATTATGCAACCAATATAAAATTTGATAGCACCGTTGAAGGTTCGTTTGTGGACTATTCAAGAATCCCCCGGCTTTTAGCCGTGGGGAGTATCAAACAGCAATTTACCTATTTTATCAAAAAATTATCAATAAAATCAGTAATTTCCTGATAAAAAACCCGCCCTTTTTCCCTACTACTACTCGCAGTTACTAATAACCTTAAAGTTTCCACCAATGAACTGATAGTAGCATCACAAACCAAATCAAACAACTGATTTAAATCATCTTGGTTTTGTTGTCCATAAGCCAAAGCATGAATATAATCATTACGAATTTGATTATTAATCACTACAATAGGATACCCGGCACGAATTAACAATAAATTCATTAATAATCTAGCCGTTCTGCCATTTCCATCTCGAAAAGGATGGATAGAAACAAAACGATAATGTGCCATGGTTGCATATTCTACAGGATGGATTGTTAAAGCAGCATCTGAATTGAGCCAGATCACAAAATCTGTCATTAATTGAGACAGTAAATAATGGGGAGGATAAATATAATTTGTCCCTGCTACCATTACATCTAATTGCCGATAAGAACCCGCTTCATTAGGGTGAATTTTCCTCAGAATTAGATTGTGAATTTGTTTAATTTCCCATTCATTAATTACTGTATCTTTTTGGGCTAAACTCTCAATATAGTCAATCGCCTCCTTATGTCCAACTACCTCTAAATGTTCATCAAGAGTCTTCCCACCAATTGTAATTCCTTTGGTTAACACTAACTCAGTTTCACTTTGAGTTAAAGTATTGCCTTCAATGGCATTAGAGTTATAAGTAAAGCGGACATCATACAGCTTTTTGAGTTCGGTGATTATTGTTTGATCAAATGGTCTAAAATCATCTAACCAGGCTTTTAACTTGTCTATTTGTTGTAATTTAAGTTGGTAATTCATGCTAATATAGTTACTGATTAAAGCAGTTAAGGAAAAATCTGTTTTTTGACTATCTGTTTTTTGACTTAAACCAATAACCTGATCAATAAACAGTTCATAAAGCTGAGAATAGGATACTAGCATAGGGTCTGTGTTCATCCTGTAAATTATCCTTTTCACCAAGCCCTATTGAGGTTGCTTAGTGCAAGAGTTAGCTTTCAAAGCCACCCATTTTTTCTATAGTCGGATCTAGAATTGTCAGCTTAATAGAACCCAGTTTAGCAGTTGTCCAGCGAATTTGTGAGGTTAAAACATAAATCCTTAAACCTTGACTGAAAACCTTATTCTTGCCTAGGGGTAATTCATGAATTACCCTGAGCGGTTAGTGAGCAGAGCGGTTAGTGAGCAGAGCGGTTAGTGAGCAGAGCGGTTAGTGAGCGGAGCGGTTAGTGAGCAGAGCGGTTAGTGAGCGGAGTCGAACTATGTCGAAGTATGCCAGCGCTACAAGGGTTTTATCATTAATATCTGTACCTCATCATCACGGAAACTGCTGTAACTTTTTCAGCAAACCCTAACTAGGGGTTGCTGAGAAAGTCTTTCCGTGAGGGCATAGGAGTCAGGAGTCAGGAGTCAGGAGTCAGGAGGAGATTTGAAAATTTCTTTGCCATCTCTTGAAATCCCCAAAAATGCACACTTTTTCCGGTATACCCTTCAAAACCCTTGCACTAATTTCTGTGTTTATCAGCCTCTAACCTTTG
>NZ_JACJUZ010000156.1:0-2346 GCF_014299995.1 Sphaerospermopsis sp. LEGE 00249
TCCCCTGCCTCCCCTGCTTCCCCTGCCTCCTGCCTCCTGACTCCTTGATCTCCTGACTCCTTGATCTCCTGACTCCTGACTCCTGACTCCTAACCGTGCTACAATTATCATTTCATTCACAAAATCACTACCTACCAACAGGACAACGATTTTTCAACATGATCAAACTGCGCTTGAAGCGATTTGGTAAAAAGCGGGAAGCAAGTTACCGCATTATTGCTATTAACGATCTGTCTCGTCGTGATGGTCGTCCCCTAGAAGAACTAGGATTTTACAACCCCAGAACTGATGAAGTGCGTCTGGATGTTCCCGGTATTGTTAAGCGTCTTCAACAAGGCGCTCAACCTACTGACACCGTTCGTCGCATCCTCGTAAAAGCTAATGTTTTTGAACAAGTCAGTGCAAACGCCGCATCATAAACTGGAGCCGAAGTTACCAGCAGCCAGTCCTCACTATGTTGGGCTGGTGAAGTTTCTTGTACAGCCGTTTTTAGAGTCTCCAGAGTCTTTAAGTGTCGATTGTGAAATGTCTTACACCCTTAAACGGGCTTGGATTCGCATCGCTTTTGACCCTACAGACAAAGGAAAAGTCTTTGGTAGGGGGGGACGCAATATTCAGGCAATTCGCACGGTAATTGCCGCAGCAGCAGAATTGGCTGGCCAGTCAGTATACCTGGACATCTACGGCAGCAATACCCAAAATCGGGATGGTATGTCTTTTGATGAAGAACAGGAAGAAAGAATACCCCCACCAAGATCACGAGAAAGAAGTGGAGACATCCCCAGACCTATTGCTAAACCCCGCTTTCGGTCGGTCTAAACTGGTAATTTTGAGGTGACTCAGCCAGTAAGTAGTTCTGGTAAAGATGAAGATAGTCCGCAAAAAAATTGTTATAGCAGGAGTCAGGAGTCGTAGGGGTGAAGCCTTCGGGCAATCAATGATCAATTTTTATTGAAAGCTATTTTCCTGTAAGGGTGAAGCATTCGGGCGATAAATTATCAATTTTGATCACAGTTATTTTCCGAATGCTTCGCCCCTACTTCGCCCGTCCTAACTGCTCTGTCTACGACTATAAAACCAAGATTTTTGCAGTCTTTTGTTGCTAAGTCAATACGACTGAAAAAAACGCAATACCCAGATCCTCGACTTCTTCAAGAAGTTGGGGGTCTATCTTCTGAGAAATTTTTGATAAATTTTGATAAATTTTGATAAATTTTGATAAACACTATGGCAGGTGCAGTTACAATTGGGCTGCCTAATATTCCCAGTGCGATCGCTCTTGCGGGATATGGGGAAGCAAATCTCAAGTTTCTGTCTCAACAAACAGGAGCTAGTTTAGTGCTGCGGGGTCAAGAACTACTCATTTCTGGTCAAGAAAAGCAGGTTGATCTAGCTGTGAAAATAGTGCGATCGCTAGAAAATCTCTGGAGTAAAGGTAATAATATTGCTACTGCGGATATTTTAACAGCCCGTCAAGCAATAGAGGGCGATCTCCAAGGTGAATTACAAGACCTACAGCGCGATATCCTCGCTAAAAGTCGTCGTGGTCAAGAAGTCCGCGCTAAAACTTTCCGTCAACGACAATATATTGAAGCTATTCGTAAACGCGACCTCACCTTTGGTATTGGTCCTGCGGGAACTGGTAAAACCTATCTCGCGGTTGTCGTCGCTGTCCAAGAACTTCTAGCTAATCAATTTGAAAAATTAATTTTAACCCGTCCTGCGGTGGAAGCTGGGGAAAAACTGGGATTTTTACCAGGAGATTTACAACAAAAAGTTAACCCCTATCTGCGTCCGCTTTATGATGCTATTAATGAATTTATTGATCCTGAAAAAGTCCCCAATTTAATGGAACGGGGCATAATAGAAGTTGCGCCTTTAGCTTATATGCGGGGGCGGACTTTAAATAATGCTTTTGTAATTGTTGATGAAGCTCAAAATACCACACCCGCACAAATGAAAATGGTGCTGACTCGTTTGGGTTTTGGTTCTCGTATGGTGATTACAGGTGACATCACGCAAACTGATTTACCTCTACATCAACAGTCAGGTTTAACCGTTGCTTTGCAAATTCTCAAGCACGTTGAAGGTATCGCTTTTTGTGAATTTACTCAAAAAGATGTTGTTCGTCATCCTTTAGTACAAAGGATCGTTTCTGCTTATGAACAATATGAAAAATAGTATATTGGTGATTGGTGATTGGTGATTGGTGATTGGTGATTGGTGATTGGTGATTGGTGATTGGTGATTGGTGATTGGTGATTGGTGATTGGTGATTGGTGATTGGTGATTGGTGATTGGTGATTGGTGATTGGTGATTGGTGATTGGTGATTGGTGATTGGTGA
>NZ_JACJUZ010000048.1:0-41017 GCF_014299995.1 Sphaerospermopsis sp. LEGE 00249
TCCTGTAAGGGCGAAGCATTCGGGCGATAAATTATCAATTTTTATCACAGGTTATTTTCCTGTAAGGGCGAAGCATTCGGGCGATAAATTATCAATTTTTATCACAGGTTATTTTCCTGTAAGGGCGTTCGCGAAGCGTGCTGGAAGCATCAGCATTCGGGCGATAAATTATCAATTTTTATCACAGGTTATTTTCCGAATGCTTCGCCCCTACTTCGCCCGACTGCTACACCCTTACATAAGTCAGAATATTTGATAACTTCGTATCTTATCAATTGGTTATTTTAAGAATAACCTGTAAATAACTGACTGCTGACTAATGATAGCTAAATACTAACATTAAACTAACTGCTAAACACTTCCACTGGTAAACGACTAAAAGCTAGACGTTCATTTTGCACATCAACAAAAATTGTATCACCGTCATTAAATTCACCCCGCAAAATAGCTTTAGCAATTTGGGTTTCTAACTCTCTTTGAATGGCACGTTTTAATGGTCTGGCACCAAATACAGGATCATAACCAACTTCTGCTAAAAAGTCTAGTGCAGATGCAGCAAGTCGCAGGGACATTTTTTTATCAGTTAATCTTTGTCTGAGTCTATCTACTTGCAGTTGCACAATTTCTCGCAGTTCTGATTTTTGTAAACCGTGGAAGATGATAATTTCATCAATACGGTTCAAGAACTCAGGACGGAAACTATTCCGCATTGTTTCCATCACTCGATGACGCATTTCATCATACCTTGAATCATCCCCAGCAACATCCAGAATATATTGAGAACCGATGTTACTAGTCATGATGATAATGGCATTCTTGAAGTCTACCGTTCTTCCTTGGGAGTCAGTGACACGACCATCATCTAAAATTTGCAGGAAAATGTTAAATACATCCGGGTGCGCTTTTTCAATTTCGTCGAATAAAATTACTGCGTAAGGACGACGACGAATAGCTTCTGTTAATTGTCCACCTTCTTCATAACCAACATAACCTGGAGGCGCACCAATTAACCGAGAAACTGCGTGTTTCTCCATGTATTCTGACATATCAATTCTGACTAAAGCTTCTTCTGTGTCAAACATATAAGCAGCTAAAGCTTTAGCTAATTCTGTTTTACCAACTCCCGTAGGTCCAAGGAAAATAAAACTAGCAATGGGGCGGTTAGGATCAGCAAGTCCAGCGCGAGAACGTTGAATGGCATCAGCTACCGCAGTCACAGCTTCACTTTGTCCCACTACTCGCTGATGTAATTCATCTTCTAAATGCAGTAATTTTTCTTTTTCTGATTCCACTAATTTACTAATAGGAATACCTGTCCATTTAGAAATGATTTCGGCAATGTCCGCTTCGGTGACTTCTTCTCTTAATAATGATTTTCCTGTTCCTTGGGCGTTAGCTAGTTCCCTTTCTACGGTTTCTAATTGTCGATGTAATTCTGTGAGTTTACCATATTTCAACTCAGCAGCGCGGTTAAGATCATAGTTTCTTTCTGCTTGTTGAATTTCTAAGTTAACTCGATCAATTTCTTCTTTGATAGATTGAATTTTTGTGATAATATCTTTTTCAGATTGCCATTGGGCGCTGAGTGCGCGTTGTTCTTCTTTAAAGTCGGCAAGTTCTTTTTCTAGTCTTTCCAAACGTTCGCGGGAAGCTAAATCACTTTCTTTTTGTAAGGACAGTTTCTCCATTTCTAATTGGAGAATTTTCCGATCAATTTCGTCTAGTTCTTCTGGTTTGGATGTAATTTCCATTTTCAGTCTAGCAGCAGCTTCATCTACCAAGTCAATAGCTTTATCTGGCAGGAAGCGATCGCTAATATATCTACTCGATAAAGTCGCAGCAGCAACTAAGGAACTATCCGAAATTTTTACCCCGTGATGCACTTCATACCGTTCCTTTAAACCCCGCAAAATAGAAATCGTATCTTGTACATCTGGTTGGTCTACATAAACTTGTTGGAAACGTCTTTCTAAAGCAGCATCTTTTTCTATATATTTACGATATTCATCTAAAGTTGTCGCTCCAATACAACGCAGTTCACCCCGTGCTAACATGGGTTTTAATAAGTTACCCGCATCCATAGCTCCTTGGGTTGCACCAGCACCGACAACGGTATGAATTTCATCTATAAATAATACAATATTTCCACCAGATTCGGTAACTTCTTTTAATACAGCTTTGAGTCTTTCTTCAAATTCTCCTCTAAATTTTGCACCAGCAATTAACGCTCCCATATCTAAAGCAATTAATTTTCTATCTTTCAAAGATTGGGGAACGTCACCCGCAACTATTCGCTGTGCTAAACCTTCCGCAATGGCAGTTTTTCCAACTCCAGGTTCACCAATTAATACAGGATTATTTTTGGTTCTCCGAGAAAGAATTTGAATGGTTCTTCTAATTTCATCATCCCGACCAATTACCGGATCTAATTTTCCTTGACGCGCTGCTTCTGTTAAGTCACGTCCGTATTTTTCTAAAGACTGATATTTTCCTTCTGGACTTTGATCTGTCACTTTCTGACTCCCACGAATTTGTTTAATAGTATTCTTTAATTTGCCTTCGTCTAAACCAATTTCTTGCAGTAGACTTTTACCAAATCTGTCATCTTTAGCATATCCTAATAATATATGTTCAACGGAAATATATTCATCTTTAAATTCTTGGCGATATTTTTCCGATCTGTCTAATAATGTATCTAAACTTTTACCCAAATATACAGATGTGCTACTTCCTGATACTTTGGGTTGACGGAAAATAAATTGTTCTGTGTAATCTCTGATTTTTGGGATGTTTGCACCGGCTTTCGTGAAAATAGCGTTAGCAAGTCCATCCTGCTCCAGCAGTGCTTTCATTAAATGTTCACTTTCTAGTTGCTGTTGTTGGTACTGTTTAGCTATTTCGGGAGTTTGCGCGATCGCTTCCCAGGCTTTTTCTGTAAATTGGTTCGGATTAGTCGGTTGCATAGTTTTTTTGATATTTGACTTTCATATCGTCATTGTAAAAATACCCTAGCCTTTTTCTGGATCGGTCTTCCCATCCTCATTATGTAGTATTATCCCAAGTTATCAGTTATTTAGTTTAAGCCGATCATGAGTAATTGATAATTAATTATTTACTGTCACCTGTCACCTGTCACCTGTCACCTGTCACCTCAATAATATATAAGTTTTTTAAATCTCTGATCTATAAAAAAAGTGTGCGATGTGGTTTATTGAGAATTAGCCCCCTTTATTCTCAATAATCTTGAGAATTACTATCAATTATCAACGAGTTTCCGTCGTTTCAGGATTGATATTGACACACAAGATTTTTGTGGTATGATATGTGTACGATCCAAGGGTAAATTATGATTTAAAAAAGAATTAAAAAATATGTAAAACCTTGGTGAAAGTTTTTCTTTTTTGTCTAATTTTGCTTAATGCTTTTTGTTGCACGCAGAGGCGCAGAGTCGCAGAGAAGAGAGTCTATAAATAGAAGTATGTGTTTACCATATTATTGGTATTGGGTTTGAATAACAAAAATATAGTCATATATGATGTTTGGGTGTTCGAGAAATTATATTAATTTAATTTTTACCAATCACCAATCACCAATCACCAATTACCAATGCCGAAAAAACAAAAGTTTCCTCATTTACTGGGTTCTAAGTGGACAGCACAGCAAAAAGTTGATGGTTGGCGACATTTTCAAGTTGTTAACCGTAAAAATCAGGGTAAATGGGTCTATGCTGAAATGGTAGCCGCTTGTGACCCTAATGTACGTTTTTGGATCAATGCCAAATTATTACAGGATAACTCTCAATGGCACGCCGGCTGGCAATCTTTACAGGAAATTAATGATCTGGAAAAAATTAATAACATTACATGATCATACATAAAATTTAACTATTTCATGATTTGATTAACTTTTCTCAGATATTTGAATATTTAATATTAATTAACAACAATGATCGCAGATACTCAGAGATCAAAGATAGATGCAGATTACTTTTGTGTTCCTCCAGTCCCAAAAACCCTAAATTTACCCTAAATTTATATCCTCTCTCAAATCTCAAGTCTATTCTCCTGGTATGCACTGACGATAGTTATGCTCATCATTAATAACATCTTATTTGCTGCTTAATAAACTTGAGCAATGATTGGATAATTCTATGGAAACCATTAATAAAATACTATTTTAGCTAATTTGTCTTTTGTAACTATTTTTATATAAAAAATTTAAAAATAGTAATAAATCAATTTTTTAAGATTTTTTAGAGATTTTAGAGTTTATTTTACGATTAAATATCAAAATATCTTTCTAATAAATCAATTATCTTTGATTTTATGATTTTTAGACCCTTTGCTTTTCTAGGAATTTGCACAATAATGGCACTCACAGACCTCACACATCTCCATAACTGGTTGAGTGCTGGGTAAAGGTACAAGCTAAGAAAAGAAACTATTAGAGGTAAAGAAAAATGAAATTAGCAGTGTATGGAAAAGGCGGTATCGGTAAATCCACAACCAGCTGTAATATATCCGTAGCCCTAGCTAAACGGGGTAAAAAAGTGCTGCAAATTGGTTGTGACCCTAAACACGACAGTACCTTTACCCTGACCGGGTTTTTAATTCCTACCATCATCGACACCCTACAAGAGAAAGACTATCACTACGAAGATGTTTGGCCAGAGGATGTGATTTATAAAGGTTATGGTGGAGTTGATTGTGTTGAAGCTGGAGGTCCCCCAGCCGGTGCGGGGTGTGGTGGTTATGTCGTAGGTGAAACAGTCAAACTCTTAAAAGAACTTAACGCTTTTGATGAATATGACGTAATTTTATTTGACGTTCTCGGTGATGTGGTTTGTGGTGGTTTTGCAGCACCTTTGAACTATGCCGACTACTGTATGATCGTTACAGACAACGGTTTTGATGCCTTATTTGCTGCTAACCGCATCGCTGCTTCCGTCCGTGAAAAAGCCAGAACTCACCCCCTGAGACTAGCGGGGTTAATCGGTAATCGTACTGCTAAACGTGACTTAATTGAAAAATACGTAGAAGCCGTACCGATGCCAGTTTTGGAAGTATTGCCTTTAATAGAAGATATCCGTGTTTCCCGCGTTAAAGGAAAAACGCTGTTTGAGATGGCTGAGTCAGATCCTTCCCTGAGATACGTTTGCGACTATTATTTAAGTATAGCTGATCAGATATTAGCGCGTCCTGAAGGTGTCGTTCCGAACGATGCCCCTGATCGTGAACTTTTTTCACTTTTGTCAGATTTTTATTTAAATCCGAGTAAACCACAGGTAACAAATCCGGAAGAGGAATTAGACTTGATGATTGTATAAAACAATTTACCTCTTCAGGATGGGGGAAATTATGGCCTTCTTTGATAGTTTTACGGATTCAATCAAACAAAAGTGGTTACAGTTCTTTCAAGTCAACCGTGACTGGATTACCTTGCAAATGGCAGTGGAATCGGTTTCTACCCCCGATGGCGGGAAGCGTCCTTCCTCTTACCTCATTCTGGGAGTAGTAAATGCCCTAGAACCTAAATTAGCCCAGTTGATGTTTCCTTTTGCCAAATTAAATCCTGATGCTGATACTCTAATTGACGTGCTAGGGCTGCATTTTGATCCAGATATTGTCCTTGGTAATCGGTTGAGTCCTACCCAAGAACCAAAAATGTATTCTCATGCTTCCCAAGAGGTTACAGAAGACATTTCTGAAGATCAACCATCAGCAGTTGATGATTTCAGCGTTGTTGAGGAAAAAAACTCTGTTCAAGAGTTAACAATGGACGTAAGTGAACATCAATGGCAAGAAGAAGATTCACTGGTAAGTGAAGATGCGTTTGATTCAATTTCTTTATCTGAAGAAAACATCACAGATGAGTTTAAATCAGCACCTGATTTAGAAACAGAAAAAGACTTTAGCGGGATGTCTTTTGAGACTGTCAATTTAACAGCAGATAACGAACATCAAGCTTTAGATGATTTCAATCTATCCGATGAAAATGGATTTGATGATTTAAATCAACCAGATGAAAGTGAATTTCGTGATGTGATTTCTGATGTTTGGGGAGATGATTCATCTCTTCTGGAAGAGGGTGAAGAAAATAATAACCTTTTAGGTGAAGAATTACCTTCTGAGGTTTTTGATGAGTCAGAAATGGCTCGTCTCTTCCCCAACAATTAAATCAGTGAATAGGGGAATGGGGACTGGGAACAGGGAACAAATAGGTAATGGGTAATATTTATCTTTTTCCTGCCTCCTGCCTCTCCTGCCTCCTGATAACTACCTTGTACGCCTTAAAATTAAGGGGAGAAGATTACAATGACTATCGCTACAGAAAATACCGCTTTAAATTTTGAATGTGAAACTGGTAATTATCATACTTTTTGTCCTATTAGTTGTGTGGCTTGGTTATATCAAAAAATTGAAGATAGTTTCTTTTTAGTTATTGGTACAAAAACCTGCGGTTATTTTCTACAAAATGCGATGGGGGTGATGATTTTTGCTGAACCCCGTTATGCAATGGCTGAGTTAGAAGAAGGTGATATTTCGGCTCAGTTAAATGATTATCAAGAATTGAAAAGATTGTGTGAGCAAATTAAACGCGATCGCAATCCTAGTGTTATCGTTTGGATTGGTACTTGTACCACGGAAATTATTAAAATGGACTTGGAAGGTTTAGCCCCCAAGTTAGAAGCGGAAATTGGTATTCCTATTGTTGTCGCTCGTGCTAATGGTTTAGATTATGCTTTTACTCAGGGAGAAGATACGGTTTTAGCTGCAATGGCTAACCGTTGTCCTGATAAAGCACCAGTTTCAGAAACAGAAAAAAATGAACGGAATGCAATTCAAAAGTTATTACATTTCGGGAAGAAAAAGGAAGATGTTGTACAAGAAGAATCAGAATATGTAGATCATCCACCTTTGGTTTTATTTGGTTCTTTACCTGATCCAGTTGTTACCCAATTAACTTTAGAATTAAAGAAACAAGGTGTTAAAGTTTCTGGTTGGCTACCTGCAAAAAGATTTACAGAATTACCTGTGTTAGAAGAAGGTTATTATGTTGCAGGTGTGAATCCTTTTTTAAGTCGCACTGCTACAACTTTAATGAGACGCAGGAAATGTAAATTAATTGGCGCACCTTTTCCCATTGGTCCAGATGGAACTCGCGCATGGGTAGAAAAAATCTGTTCTGTTTTTGGCATTACACCCAAAGGTTTAGATGAAAGAGAAGCGCAGATTTGGGAAAATTTAGAAGATTACGTGCAATTAATTCGCGGTAAATCTGTATTTTTCATGGGTGATAATTTGTTAGAAATTTCTTTAGCTCGGTTTTTGGTGCGTTGTGGAATGACTGTTCCAGAAATCGGTATTCCTTACATGGATAAACGCTATCAAGCTGCGGAGTTAGCTTTGTTAGAAAAGACTTGTCAGGAAATGAATGTTCCTTTACCAAGGATAGTTGAAAAGCCGGATAATTATAATCAGGTACAAAGAATTTATGAGTTAAAACCTGATTTGGTAATTACTGGTATGTCTCATGCAAATCCTTTGGAAGCGCGGGGTATTAATACTAAATGGTCTGTGGAATTTACGTTTGCACAGATTCATGGTTTTGGTAATGCGCGGGATATTTTGGAGTTGGTAACTCGTCCTTTAAGAAGGAATAATAATCTAAAAGATTTGGGTTGGGATAAGTTGGTAAGGGAGGAAGCTAAGGTTTAAAACCTAGATAAGTTTTAAAGTTTGCGTGTTCTTTGGCAATTTTCGGGCGGATCTTTTGGGGTTCGTCCTTTTTTTTGTTTTCTCACGCAGAAGCGCAGAGGACGCAGAGGAAGAGAATATGTTAAAATATGATGATTACAAGAAATATAGTATCAGGTGATGGAATGCCGGAAGTTTGCCGTTTTTTAGGAATTATTATTACCATGTATTATAATGATCATCCTCCACCACATTTTCACGTCCGTTATAATCAACAAAAGGCAATTATTGATATAGAAACATTATCAATTTTAGAAGGTAAACTTAGTCCTAGAGTTTTAGGTTTAGTAATTGAATGGGCAGCAATGCACAAGTCAGAACTTCTCAATAACTGGAACTTGGCTAGACAAAATAATTCTTTAGAGAAAATCGAACCATTGGAATAAATTATGCTGCAAGATATTATAGAAGTCATTCCTCAAAATAACTATAAACTCTATCTGAAATTTGAAGATGGAAAAGAAGGTATTGTTGATGTTAGTCAGTTAATTGAATTTACTGGTGTTTTTCAACCTTTACAAGATTTAGAATTTTTTAAAACCGTGAAAGTTAAACCTGAATGGGGAACAATTTATTGGGATAATGGCGCAGATTTAGATCCTGATGTTCTTTATTCCGTAATTACTGGTGAACCTATTTCTAGCTATCATGGAAATCAATATGTGGAAATTTCTCACTAAGTTAGAATTTATCGCCACAAAACCAGCCTTATTAAAAACTAAAAAGCCTTTTGTAGTAACTAAGTTTCACTTTTTCAAAATGTCTGAAATTATCACCCTCCAACTACCAGAAACACTGGCACAAAAAGCCAAAGAAATAGCCGCTTTCACCCATCGCAGTCTGGAAGATGTATTAATAGAATGGATAAACCGCGCTAGTCATGAATTACCTGTAGAATCATTACCAGATGAGCAGGTTTTAAACTTATGTGATTTGCAAATGGAAAGTCAACAACAAGAATTTCTCAGCGACCTTTTAGCACGTCAAAGAGAAGGACTGTTAAATGAGATAGAAAATAGTCAACTTGACGAACTAATGCAAGTTTACCGACGTGGTTTAGTACGTAAAGCACAAGCCTTAAAAGTGGCTGTTGAACGTGGTTTAATACCTGCAATCAATTAACAGTCATGGCTAGATTTTACATTCCTGTCGAAATAGAACGCCGCGTTAGAAAAGATGCTCAAAATCGTTGTGGATATTGTTTAAGTCCCCAACGTTTAGTAATGGCACGGTTGGAAATAGAACATATTATTCCCATAGCTAAAGGTGGTAGTAATGAAGAGTCAAATTTATGGTTATCTTGTCCTATTTGCAATAGATATAAAATTGATAAAACTACAGGTGTTGACCCAGAAACAGGAGAAACAGTCAAATTATTTAACCCACGTACTCAAGTTTGGAGTGAGCATTTTTATTGGACAGAAGATGGCATACAAATTGTAGGTAAAACGCCGACTGGTAGAGCTACTGTAAAAGCTTTACATTTAAGTGATGATGCAGATACTTTGGAAGTTCGCAGTTATTGGGTTCTTGCTGGTTGGCATCCTCCAAAAGATTAGATAGGGGATATGAATGGGGATAAATGATACTAATTTTATGGGAGTTTACAATTTATTTATGTGTTATAAGTAAGGAATAAAATTTATGAAATCTATGAAAGTGTGGTCTTATTTAAATGAAAATGTTGATTAGGTTGATTCAGTAATTAAGGTATTAATATTTTCATTACCGCCTGTTTTTTTAGTGATTCAAACTGCATTATATTTCTTTTTAAAGGATTTTTTTCTATTCTGAATTTGTGGGGAGTTACTAGGGCATCTAGTGGTAATTATATAGCAATATTTACGCACATTTTTATAATCTTGGGATATAAGTTTAATTGTATTTTCAATTTGTGTAAATGCGTGTTCTACATCAGAACCTTTTAATTCTATATATATTTCAAGATAAGGTTCATTGATAATTAATAACCAATCACATTTAACACCTTGAATATCTAAACAGCCATCTACTTGAATCTTCGTAACTTCTATTAATTTTTCATTGCTGAAAATTATTTTACTACTTTTCTTTTCTTCTATTAAAATATTTTTATGGGTAATCTTTTCAGAACATTTATCTAAATCCACAAATTTTATTCTCCAAATTCCAGGTCTATTAATTTTTCAAAAATCATACTAAATTCGTTGGATACATCATCAATAATATTTGTATCAATTAAGTGGTTTTCTTCATTAATTAAACTTTCAATCATGCCATTTTTGATAGTGTAAGCAGCAATATCATTAATATCTAACATCTGATTTGCGGGAACTATTTTAAATAATTCTCTGAGTAAATCATTTTGTTCAGGTTTTTCTTTTAATGCTTTAAAGGTATTTCCTGCTTGAATGAGGTTATTAAAAGCTGTTAATATGTAAGGACTGTGAGTAGTAATAATAAATTTATGTTTTCTTTCGGTGGTATTGAAAACTTGACTAATTAAACTAACAATCTGTTTTTGTGATGTAGGAAATAAATGTGCTTCAGGTTCTTCAATGATAAAGATGCGATGAGATGAAGTGAAAAAAGGTAAAATTGCTAATATAAGTGCCATAGGTAAAGCCTCTTGTTGTCCAGATGAAGAATGAGACAAGTTTATTTTCCTGTCATCGTCAGTGTATATCCAGTCTTCTCCTTTTTCACGAATATATTTTCCAACAATTATTTTATTTACTAATTCATCAATATCATCTTTATATTCTAATAAATTGATATCTTTTCTGGCTTGATACAAGTTTTTAGCTCTTTCATAGGCTGAACCAAATTCTTTAAGAAAATAGTCAATGGTAATATTTTCTGATAAAAAAGAAAACACATTACTTTGTAAAACGGCAAAAAATGATCTACCTGCGGGAATAAAAGTTAATAAATCAAGATTGCTGATATTTTTTCCTGATAGAATGTATTTTGAAAATATCTCATCTATAAATTCTCCTATATTTAATTTGCTAATACTGGAGGAATTATGTTGAGTTTTATCTGTATCATCAATAATTGTTTTTGTATATTCAGAAAGTAATTTTCTACGAATATTAATTAGATGTTCTGAATATTCTAAAATTAGAGTATATTTGTTTTTGGTGGATTGCTTGGTATACAAGCGAATATAATAATTTTGAAACTCGTAACTTATGTGATATGTGATATCAAATTGTTGAAAATTCCAAGAATATTCAGGAAATATTTCTTTGAAATTCTTAATAATGCTTTTATCAAATTCACTTTTTTTGCGGCTTTTAAAAATGGAATTTCTATATTCAATTAAGAAGTTTTTAAAAAAATAAACTAATTTGGCAATTACGCTTTTACCACTGGCTTCTTGTCCAATAATAATATTTATCTTGGATAAATTAAATTCAATATCATTGATGTTAAGAAAGTTTTTAATTGTTAATTTTTCCATAAGTAAAATTGGAGAATTACTAATATGTTTGTATTTTTTAATATATAAATTCGCAATATATAGCGTTTCCCAATCTGGTGAATTACAAAACCATCTGCGTCTATTTGTATTTAATTATTACTACTTGCACATCACTTGAATGGGAATTTTAATATTATACATAATATTTTGCAAATTTAAAATCCGTAAAAATATCATCATTTAATGTATCATCAAATAGTATAAGCAGGTATCATTCTTAATCATGAAAGCCTTTTCCAGTAACTAAATTGCAGGATGTTGCAGGTTGTTTAAAATATGATGGTGAACCTGCAACCCTGGAAGATATGGAAGATGCTATTCGTCAAAGTGTTGAGGAAATACAGTTTTAAACAGGTAATTCTAAAGTATGAAGAAGCGAAAAGGCTGCTTGAGGATGAATATGAGCGTGTGGAAGGTCGAGTTTTAGCGGAACAGGTAGCTTAATTTTTTTCTAACTTTACTTTGATGTTTTTCAGGTTAGCTTAGTTATATGTTATTATATCAACCATTGACTTTTTATAATTTACCAAATCTTCCCATACATGAAACGTCTTTACTACGGTGATAATCTCCAAGTTCTCAGAGAAAATATTCCTGATGAATCTATTGATTTAATTTACCTTGATCCGCCTTTTAATTCTAAAGCTAACTATAATATTATCTTTAAAAATGCTACTGGTGAAAAATCAGATGCACAAATTACCGCTTTTGAAGATACCTGGAGTTGGGGAATAGAATCAGAAAGATTTTTAGATGAAATTCAAGATAAAAAAGGTGAATTATATCAATTTTTAGATTTATTAGTAAGAACATTAGGTAAAAATTCATTATCAGCTTATTTGGTAATGATGGCAATCAGATTAATAGAATTACATCGGGTTCTTAAATCTACAGGTAGTTTATATTTACATTGTGATACTACCGCTAGTCATTATTTAAAAATGATTTTAGATTTAATATTTGATGCCAGAAATTATCGGAATCAAATTACTTGGAAACGTACTAGCAGTCATAGTGATGCTAAAAAGTATGCGAGAATTACAGATATTATTTTCTACTATGTCAAATCTAACAAATTTACTTGGAATCCTCAACGGTTGAGTTATTCAGATGAATATATCAAACAATATTATTGTAATATTGATAGCGACGGGAGAAGATTTCAATTTGGTGATTTATCAAATACAAAAACTAGCAAAGGTTATTTCTATAAACTGTTAGATTGTGATCCTCCTGAGAATGGTTGGAGAATGCCAGAATCTCGCGCTCAAGAGTGGCTAAGTCAAGGTAAAATTGCCATACCACCAACAGGAAAAACACCACGTTATAAACGTTATTTAGATGAGGTTCAAGGTAAAGTTATCCCTGATATTTGGGATGATATACCACCTATTAATTCTCAAGCTAAGGAAGCTTTAGGATATCCTACCCAAAAACCTTTAACATTATTAGAAAGAATCATTCAAATTAGTAGTAATGAAAATGATATCATTCTTGATCCATTCTGTGGATGTGGTACAGCTATCCATGCAGCAGAAAATTTAGGCAGAAATTGGATCGGTATTGATATTACCCATTTAGCAATTTCTTTAATAGAAAAACGTTTAAAAGATGCTTTTCCGAGTAAATTTGTTGAAGATGAAAATAAAAATCAAAAGTTAGTACCAGGGATAGAATTTGAAGTAGAAGGTACACCACAAGATTTAGCCGCAGCCATAGATTTATTTAACAGAGACGCTTATCAATTTCAATGGTGGGCGTGTTCTTTGGTGAATGCACAACCTTATAAAGATAAAAAGAAAGGTGCAGATGGGGGAATAGATGGTTTAATCTTTTTTGAAGATGTTATAGATATTAAAAAATTAAATAAAACAGCAGTTAAAAAAATCATTGTGAGTGTGAAAGGTGGGAAAAATATTAACGCATCTATGATTAGAGATTTGCGCGGTACTATGGAAACAAATAAAGCAGAAATTGGATTATTTGTTACCCTCACACCTCCCACCCAACCAATGATTAAAGAAGCTGCATCTTCCGGTTTTTATAAAGCTGGAAATGGTAGAAATTACGCTAAAATTCAGATTTTAACGATTGAGGAATTATTAACAGGAGAAAAACGACCGGAATTTTTTGATATGAAGCAGGGAGAATTGACATTTAAAAAAGCACAACGCGAAAATCAAGATATAGGAGAACAGGGGGAATTGTTTTAGATGATTTTTATGGAGATATTAACTAACAACAAAAACTAACAACAAAAACTCATGACTTACGCAAAAGGGAACGAAAGTAGGGGTAATTCATGAATTACCCCTACGCAAGAATAAGGTTTTCAGTCACATCTTGCGTAAGTCCTAAAACTGTATATCTACGCAGGTATATTTATCTAGATACAGCAGATTTCAGATCAATCAAGATCAATCAGTTATAGAATCTAAATTGAAACCTATACAGAAAGAGAGTTTTACTCCTGACTCCTGACTCCTGTTGTATTTAGATAAAGCACGAGGTACATCTGAGGTACATCTTGAGCTTCCTTGTCAGTGGGAAATTTGATTTTTTCTTCAGGATTAAGTTTATTATGTAATAATACCTGTTGACAAAGTGCTAAACCTTGATTCCAAGCGTGTCTAGCTACTCCTGCGTGTTGCGCCAGTAGTAGTCGTTGTTGCTTGTTAACTTTGAGTTGGGTTTTGAATCCTAGTAGCATACAGTGATTTTACTGTAATTCTGTCACAAAGCCAAAAGATAACAGGAAATTTTCAGCAAATGTGAGTATTTGTTATTATTGGTTAAGAAAACAGTAACTAGCTACTAACCCTCTCTACTATCCAGAAACAACTTCTCAACTCGAACCCCAGAAAAAGTTTTAGACTGATAAAGACACAAGCTTTAATGGGAGTGTCAACTGCTCAATTAGGACTCAAGAATCCCGATGTTAACAGGTACAATTTTGCAGAGTGGAAAATATACCATTATCCAAGAAATAGGGAGAGGTGGATTTGGTATTACTTTCAAAGCTACGCATCATTACTTAGGTCAAGAAGTAGTGATGAAAACTATTAACGAACGGCTCAGGCAACATCCTGATTTTCCTAAATTCGAGCGTCAATTTCAAGATGAAGCTAGAAGATTAGCCGCTTGTGTCCATCCTAACATTGTCCGAGTCAGTGACTTTTTTGAGGAAAATGGTTTACCTTACATGGTGATGGAATATATTCCAGGGGAAACTTTAGGTCAAGCTTTTGTGTCACCAGGAATACCTTTATCAGAAGCAACCGCAATTCATTATATTCGCCAAATTGGGGCAGCATTGCAGGTGGTACATAATAACAGTTTGCTGCACCGAGATATTAAACCTGATAATATTATTCTCCGCCAAGGCACTCAGGAAGTTATACTGATTGATTTTGGCATAGCTAGAGAATTTAATAGCGGTGTTAAACAAACTCACACTGGTTTAGTGAGTGAAGGCTATGCACCTATTGAACAGTATTTAAGCCAAGCAACACGCACCCCAGCTACCGATGTTTATGGTTTAGCTGCTACTTTGTATGCACTTTTAACCGGACAAGTTCCCATACCAGCATTATTACGAGATAGACAACCAATGCCTTCTCCCCGTGAACTGCAACCCTACCTGAGTGCAGCTATTAATCAAGCAGTTATGCGCGGTATGGCTGTGGAGTCTCGGTTTCGTCCGGCGACAGTAGCAGAATGGTTACAATTGTTACCTGGAAGCGGTTTGGAGATGACACCGCAATTACTTACTCAACCCGCACCAACGATTAATGTATCAGCACTAGAAGCAGAAAATCGGCAAAAACAACCAGCACCTATTCCTGCTCCTATATCATCACCAGTAAGTAAAGTTACAGTATTACTAAACAAAATTGTTACATCTAAGGCATTTCTTAGCGTGGGTGTAGCTTTGGTAGCTATGACAGCAGGATTTACTGTGACAAGAATGTTACCGAAATCTCAATCACAAGCCCCCAAGCCACTTTTTGAACAACCTCTTCAAGAACCTACTACACCACAACCGGTAGTTGAAACTACACCTTCACCGGAAAATCAAGATCATCAAACTCAATCTTCTAGTGAGTCGGCATCATTTTCTACTTCAGAACGACGCAAGCGCAAACGTAATTTTTCCCCAGAACCAACTCCCACTAACGAGAGTGTTTCTCCAGAAACTGCGCCTGAACAAGAAAATTCTTCTGAACTTACACCCGGCAAAAATCAGCAAACTACATCTACACCAGTGGTTACTCCCACACCTTCATTAGTGGAGAAGCTACGGGAAGCTAAATCATCTCCTCAACCTACCCCATCTCCAGAAAAAGAACAAGAAAATATCTCACCCCCTGCTATTGAAAATAACGATTCTGCTCAACCGGAAAAACCAGAAGCACCTGTAGTTATACCAACAGCACCGCCACAACCGAAAAATTCTGTGGTTGTACCCACAACACCACCTAAGCAATCTGAGAGTAAAGATTCTTCTACTGTGGTTGTACCAACACAAGAAACAAATTCAAAAGAAAAAAATGCAAATGCACCTGCTAATAATAATTAGGGAATGCTATTGAAAGTCTTCTCGTGGAGGCCGGTAAGAGTTTGGTTTATCTGTTGGTAACAAAATTTTTTCATCTTTCCTAATCTCCTAGCAGATAGAGGAGTATATAAAAAATTATGCTCCATTAGCTAGAAGTTAGAAAATATTCAGGTTTTTATAATTTGAAGTCATTACGCAGTCTGCTTAAAAAACGTCATACACTCATCCTCTGAAATAGGAGAAATAATTATGACAATGACAGGATTAGATACTTTTGATGCTACTGTACAAAAAACAATTCCTTGGATTAATGAGTTAGCAAAAGAGTTAGGTTGGGAAAATAAACACCAGGTTTTTCAAGGTTTGCGAGCTACATTACACGCATTGCGCGATCGCTTGACTGTGGAAGAAGCTGCCCATTTGGGAGCGCAATTACCCATTCTTCTAGGTGGATTTTATTACGAAAATTGGCGACCAGGTGCAAAACAAACTAAAGATAGAACAAAGGAGGAATTTTTACAGCATATTCGGGATTATTTCCGCAATGTTAATGCTGATATTGATCCAGAAACTTTGGTGCGTGCTGTCTTCAAAGTTCTTGCTCAAAGAGTTTCCCCAGGAGAAGTTGAGGATGTTATTCACATGATGCCCCCTGCTTTGCGAGAACTTTGGCCGGAAACTGTGCGTACTTAATTTACTAATTAAAATGGGGCATTTTCATCTTTGTTGAGTTGCCCCAAAACACATTTCAATGGTGACAAATAAATAATCCTGTACTGAGCTAGTTTCTAAGTTTTTTATTAATTAACCGCAAAGTACGCAAAGTACACAAAGGAAGAGAAGGAAGAGAAGGAAGATAATTAGTAATCTTTTGGGGGAAAGGGAGTAAAATCAATATTTTCAGGGTATTTTGTTATTTACGATTGATTGAGAATTAGTATATAATATTTTCGCACCTTTATCATAAAAACAGATGACACAGGGGAAAATATTACTCGAACCAGGGACTTTATGGAAGAGGGTAAAACAAACTACAACACACGCTTTAGAATGTGAAGCTTTAAAATCTATTCCCACAGAATTTGAATTTGTGGAACAAGATGGGGTTAAATTTTTAGTGAGAATTTTAGCAAATCTCAACCGTAAAAAAGCCGCAAAAGAACAACAAGAAAAACAAACTGCTAAGACAGGTAAAGAATTTAATCCTTTTTTACCTTATGAACAAGATTTATTTGTAACTGACATTTCCGAAACTCATGTTTGTATTTTAAATAAGTTCAATGTTGTTGATTATCACCTATTAATTATTACCCGTGCTTTTGAGGAACAGGAAAATTTATTAACTCTCGAAGATTTTACGGCAATGTCGGCTTGTTTGGTTGACTTTGATGGGTTAGTATTTTATAATGGTGGTAAAATTGCTGGTGCAAGTCAGCGACATAAACATTTACAAATAGTACCAATTTCTGGAAAAGAAATACCCATTGCACCATTAATAGAAACAGTTAAATTTACAGAAGGTATCACAACTATACCCGGACTGCCTTTTTTACACGCTTTTACAACTTTTGCACCTAATGAAACAGCAGGGGTGACGTTAGCGAAATATTATGCTTTACTAGAGATGGTAGGCATTCAGGCAGTTGATAATAATCAACAATCGGGAGCATATAATTTTTTAGCAACGCGAGAATGGATGTTAATTATACCACGTTTGCAGGAGGAATTTGAGTCAATTTCTATTAATTCTTTGGGCTTTGCTGGTGCTTTGTTGGTGAGAAATACTGAACAAATGCAGCTAGTTAAAGATATTGGTCCAATGAATATTTTAAGGAAGGTTGCTTTGAGAATTTAGATCCCCGACTTCTGAGAGCAATTGATAATTTTATACAGAAGACAAAAAAGAAGTCGGGGATCTGGTATTACAAATCAATGAAAATTATCTGCGTTTATCTGCGTTTATCTGCGTTCATCTGCATTAAAAAATCTGTTTTCTCTCCATGAGGAAATTAATTTATGGAATCTCTAGATATAAAATGGATTAGATCGCAATTTCCCGCATTAAACCAAACCATTAACGGAAAACCGGCGATATTTTTTGATGGACCTGGAGGAACTCAAGTTCCGGGTGCAGTTTTGGATAATATCAATGATTATTTAGTTAGGTCTAATGCTAACGCTCATGGTTATTTTACCACCAGTGCGCGAACAGATGCGGTAATTAATTCAGCCAGAGCAGCGATCGCCGATTTTTTAGGATGCGATCATGATGAAGTTGTATTTGGTGCAAATATGACTTCTCTCGCTTTTAGTGTCAGTCGTGCGATCGCTAGAGAATTACAACCAGGTGATGAAATTATTGTCACAAAATTAGATCACGCTGCTAATATTTCTCCCTGGGTTGCTTTAGAAGAAAAAGGTGTAAATGTTCAATTTGTTGATATCAATATTTCAGATTGTACCCTAGATTTAAATGATTTAGAAACCAAAATTAATGAAAAAACAAAATTAGTTGCTGTCACCTATGCTTCTAATGCTGTGGGAACAATTAATGATATTGCAAAAATAGTCAAATTAGCCCATAGTTTTGGGGCTTTAGTTTTTGTTGATGCTGTACATTATGCGCCCCATGCACCGATAAACGTCCATCATTTAGATTGTGATTTTCTCGCTTGTTCAGCTTATAAATTCTTTGCGCCCCATCTTGGTATTTTATACGCAAAAAAAGAACATTTAACCCGATTTTCTCCCTATAAAGTTAGACCTGCATCTAATGAAGTTCCATCGAGATGGGAAACAGGAACATTAAATCATGAAGGTTTAGCGGGATTAGTAGCAACAATTAATTACTTAGCTAAATTAGGTTGTCATGTTTCCCCAACTTTAGATAATGAATTACTGGAATCTTTAATAGCAGCAGATAGAGAAGGTTTAACGAGTTTTCATTGTCCCCGGTTTTTAACTTCAGAAACACAAGAAAACCATGAATTAGCATCAGCTTATCATAGTCGTCGTGCAGCTTTGTTAGCAGCAATGACAGCGATTCAACAATATGAAAGAGAATTAAGTAAAAAATTGATTGATGGGTTGTTAGAAATTCCTGGAATTAAGGTTTATGGAATTACAGAACCGGAAAAATTTAATTGGAGAACTCCCACAGTTTCCATCACAATTGACAATAAAACATCGGCAGAAATAGCGAAGTTTTTAGGAGAACAGGGAATATTTACTTGGCATGGAAATTTCTATGCTATTGAACTGACAGAAAAGTTAGGTGTAGAAACATCAGGAGGGTTATTAAGAATTGGATTAGCACACTATAATACTGTAGATGAAATTGGGCAACTTTTGCAAGTTTTAAACTGTTAATAACTCAAATATCCCCCTTAATAAGGGGAGCATCCCAATTTTGAAAAAATAAACACAGCCACACTAAAAAATCTCTTAAACTCTCTTACCTTTGTGTCCTTTGCGCCCTTTGCGGTTCAATCATATTAAACCTAGTATAATTTTCTGCCGTTAGATAAAAATAAATTTACACATTTAGGATGATTTTCTTATTTATTCTTCACCCTGATTTTGACGATGGTTAGCAGCTTGCAATAACAAAGATTCAGCAAAAGCGATCGCCTGATTTGCAGATTTTCCACCCGCTAATTGTGCTAATTCATCCCGACGGGTGTTTAAATTATCTAAACTGGTAACTCTGACAACTGTCCTTTGTTCAGTGTTACCATTTTTATTAATTACTTGTTTATCAACTCGAAAATGACGATCTGCCATTGCCGCAACTAAAGGTTGATGAGTCACACATAAAACTTGTTGATTTTGACTTAATTGATGTAATTTTTCCGCAATAGCTTGGGCAACTCTACCAGATACACCCACATCAATTTCATCAAATATCATTGTTTCCGCCCCATCTTGTTGATTAAAACAAGCTTTTAAAGCTAGTAAAAATCGGCTCATTTCCCCACCAGAAGCAATTTCTGTTAACGGTTGGATGGGTTCACCAGGGTTAGGACTAAACATAAAAGTGATTTTATCTGCACCCATAGCAGTGGGAGAAGTTGGTGTAATTTCCACTTGAAATTTGACCTTTTCCATTGCTAAAGGTTTGAGTTCAGCTAATAAATGAGATGCTAAATTAGCCGCAGTTTGCCGACGTAGTTGGGTTAATTGTTGACTGATTTGGTTAAGATATTGTAAACCAACTTGTTCTTGTTGTTCTAAACTTTCTATAGATTGTTCTTGGTTATTAAGTTCAGCTAATTCTATTTGAATGCGTTGATAATATTCAATAGCTTCTGTGAGAGTTGGTCCATATTTTCGACAAATTTGTTTTAATTCTCGGATGCGTTCTTCTACTTCTTCTAATCTTTGCGGATCAGCTTCTAAACTTTCGCCATAAATGCTAATTTGTCTACCCACTTCCATCACGGTAGCGACTGCATCCCGCACTAATTCTAAAATCGGTTGCAGTTGGGAATCAAATTCAACAATATGATTTAATATAGTTTCACTATCACCTAATAAATCAGCAGCAGTGGGAGATTCGGCATCATTTTGATATAAAGATTGATAAATTTTATAACTCATTTGTTGCAAATCAACAACATGATTTAACCTCTCTCTTTCCTGGGTTAATAATTCCATTTCCTGCGGATCATCAAGATTTGCTGCACTTAATTCCTGAACTTGATAGGTCAGTAAATCGAGTTGTTGTAAGCGTTCTCTTTCCGAAGTGCGGCGTTTTTCTAAAGTTTGGTATGTTTGTTGATAGGCACTATAAGCAACAGAAACCTGTTGACGTTTTTGAATTAAATTATCACCACCATATAAATCTAACCAATCTCGCACCTGTGCAGATTGTCCCACTTGTACAGTTTGACCTTGGGCAGTAATTTCTACTAGGCGATCGCGCAAATTTCCCATCATTTGCCGATTTACCAACACCCCATTTACCCGTGATCGACTGCGGATATTATTGTTATTTGCGGTAATTTCTCGACTAATAATTATTGAATTATCATCAATTAAATCAATTTCTTGTTCACTTAACCAAGCCGATAAAATTGCATTAATACTAAAAGTCCCTTCTACTAAAGCGCGACTTGTTCCAGTGCGAATCACACGACTAGAAATTTTACCACCTAAAATCGCATCAATCGCATCTAAAATGATTGACTTTCCCGCGCCGGTTTCACCGGTTAAAACATTCAAACCAGCACCAAATTCTAGTTCTAACTGGTCAATGAGGGCAAAATTTTCAATTCTGAGACACAGCAACATCAGGCCACAATCTCCGTGAAGGTAAATGCCGGATTTTTAGAATACTTCTTAATTTTATCCCGATCCAGTCGGTAATGTATAGATGGTGATGCTTTGAGTAGTAAGTGAAGTAACTAATGTTACTAAGTTAAGCTGAATAGGATTTACAGGATTAAAGGATAAAAATAATTTAAAATGATTTTAAATAATTTAAAATGATTTAAAATGATTTAAACTTTACCTAATCTTTATCCTCTAATCATACTGATAAATGAAATTTTAGTTAATAGTTAATAAACCATCTATATCTGTTGGAAAAGGACAATCTTCCGGGAATTGATGATCATATTCCTTATTCATGTTTTTCACTGCATCTTGATAACATTCATCAACCACTGTTAAATAATAATTACGCAAGCTGGGAGAATCTCTAAAAATCCGTTTTAGTTCCTGTTGGGTACGACTAATAGTGACATCCCAACCACGATAGCATTCAGGCAAATTTACATAGCGTCTTTTGAGTAAATGTTCAAATAAAGTAGTTAATCTACTTTCTAATTCTCTTCTATCTCTTCCCCCCAAAGCTTCTATCTCCTCAATTAAATTTTCCCAGTCTACATGAATATAATCTTGAGATTTTAATTTGCTGATTGTGTTTTCAACCCACAAAGCAAAGTCCGTTTGATAAAGATTTTGCACTGATAATTTAGTCATAGTGTTGATTTTGATGATACAGGAATTTTGTGTGTCAAATCTAGGATTTACAGGATTATCAGATAAACAGGATCAAATTAACATTCCATAAAATCAATTATAACCTGATGCCTTCAATAATGGATAATTAACAATGAAAAATTGACAATTACCTCTTCCTTAAAGTCAGAAGCTTGAAAAAGCATAATTTCTGGCTTTTTACCTTAAAAGGGGAGGTTTTAAACCTATAATTAAACAATTATCAATTATCAATTATCAATTATCAATTGATAAATCCTGATTCTGATAACTACAAACCCAAAGTCCTACCCAGAAAACCCGCAACATCAAAGTAACGAGTATCACCCACAGTCTGATATTTTAACACCGTCTTTAAGCCATTTTCTGCTGGTGCAGATTCTAAAACATGAGATTTAAAATTTACCTGATTTACACCACCACGTAAAGCTTCATTTAACACCCTTCCCACCAGCTTACCCTGACTAGGCACTTTTAAATTTAACACTTTTGCCAGAGTTACAGCCACATCTGCATTACTCACTGGTGCTTCATCTACATATTGCGTTTTAAAGTCTGGTCCGATGGCAGTCATGTTATTAAAAGTATCCGCACGGCTAAAACTTCCGTGCATTCCCTGTCCTTGTTGTAAAGTAGTATCAGCTACAACCACACCGCAAGCTGTGGGTACACCACAACCCGTATCAAAAGAACGGAAATTAACAACTATTGAAGGTGTAGGAGTGCGTGATTTTCCTTGTAATTTGATTGCACTTAAAGGTAATGTACCGGGGATTTTTCCTAAAGTATCATTGACAAACAAACCACTTACATAATCTTGTTTGAGGAGAGAATTAACAATTTTTTGGGCGTAATATTTTTGATTTTCATTGTTTGGTAAATCAGGTAAATAAATTAAATCAGAACCACCATTCCCAGCAATAACTATCTCTGGATTTTGCGAATCTTTACCTAAAATACTATTAGTAGTATTAGTAGAAAATTGTCCTTGTGTCGGTTCAACTATTGAATTTTCCTGATCTGGGTTAAATAAAGCAAGTTCTAAATCATGTGCTAAATCATGTGCTAAATCAATTCCTAAAAACCCAGGAGGTAAAAAACCAGCAGGGACATTTTCATAACTGAGACTTGCTGCATAACTAGTTTTACTTTCTTTACTAATGGTAGAAAAACCATGATCCGCAGTCACAAATATATTTGTGTTTTTTGCCAAATCTAATTTTTTTAAAGTAGCGATAATCTGCGCTAAATTATTATCTACATTGCGTTTTGCAGCTTGAACAGTAGAACCATTGATACCAGGAACAAGTTGATTTAAACTATCACCGTGATTGTGTTGTGTTCCATCTGGATCACGTGACCAATAAACCAAAACAAAAGGTTTTTTTCGTTGTTTAAATAGAGGTAAAATCACCTTAGTTGTCGCATCTACAAAATATTGCTGTTGTTTAATATTGGCAACTTTTGCACCGGGATTTTGACTATCACCAGCTTTACCATTTTCACCCCGTGGTGGTGTAATTAAAGGTAGGGAATTTTGGGTTAATAATTTGCTAATTTCCTCACTCAGAGGTATTCCTGTTGATGTACCAGTAGCGTCATCAATAATAATTGTCGGTTTACCCGTTTCTTGAGTGATATCTTGAATTAAAACAGGACCTAATTTACCTACCGCAGCAGTGCTAAAACCTGAATTTTTCGCTATCGCTAAAAGACTAATTTCATTTAAGAAATTATTACCAAATTGTTGGTTAACTTCTCTGAGAACTGCGTCATTTTCTAAAAATGGAACTATGGTATTTTTCGCGCTTTTAACTGGTACATTAACTTTAATATTATTGCTAAAATCTCCTGTATCACCTAAATAATGACCTGTAGCAATCACAGAAGCATTAGCTGTGGTAAAAGTAGGAAATAGAGAATGAGAGTTAACAAAATTCACACCCTGTTCTTTAATTGACTGTAAAGTGGGTGTGTCCGTAGCATTTACAGTCATAGGACGTAAACCATCAGTCACAAAAATAACCGCATTGTGTGGTTGAGGTGGTTTAGCAAATACTTGAAAACCAATAAAAACAGCAATTAAACAAACTAATAAAATAACCCAACGATCACCTTGTGTAAAAATCCTCATTATCTTAGTGATTTTTAGGACATGAAGATTTTACAACTTATAGCATCAAATAATACTTAAATTTCTGTAAAGAATCATAAGATTAAATAATATTAAGATCCCCGACTTCTTTAAGAAGTTGAGGATCTGAGGAATTACGCAAGATTAAAAATTAATAATAAGAAAAAACCGCAAATCACAAGTTTAAAAAATTAACAAACAGTTTGGCGAGTCTTTTCTGTATTGATAGGTTTAACGAGGTAAAGCTTCAACATATACCACACAATATTCATCACCAAAGGAATTTTTTGGAAGAACTTCTCAATTACAGATTTGTTACTGTTTTTGAGATCAATCAATTTCTGATTATTGATCGCACATTGTTCCAAATTCCAGAAGAAATAGGGATGATTTGTATTGAGAATCACAGGAAAAGCCCTAGCTGCGGTTTTGTTGGTTTCTGTGATCACTTGACTATTGTATTTACGGGGATGAATTCCTAAAATTTCATAAAAATTCGCCCGTTCAAAAACTGTCATAGTATGGGTGACAAACACTGTTAAGAGGAAAAAACGCACCCATAAACGTGCTTTCCAATTATTCCATAAATGAGGTTGAGAACGTAACAAAGCCTTGAAAAAGTCACCATGTCTATTCTCATCCTGACACCAGCTTTCAAACTTCCTAAATAAAGGATAAAATTGAAATTCTGGATTTTGTGCCATGTGGCGAAATACTAAAATATAACGCCAATAACCAATTTTCTCCGATAGGTAAACTGTATAAATTACCCATTCTGGAGGGAAGAAAGTATAAGTCCGTTTTTTAGTCATGTAACTCAAGTCAAGGGATAAATTAAAATCCGCCATTGACTTGTTTAAAAAACCCGCATGACGGGCTTCATCCCGTGCTAAATATTCAAATGCTTCAGAGAGTAAAGGGTTACTGTTTTTGATACGACGAGATAATTCTTTAAACAGTAAAAAACCGGAAAATTCCGAAGTACAAGACCTTTCTAAAAAGTCAATAAAGGCAAGTCTTTTTTCTCCCTGAATGTGATCCCAAGACTGTTTAAATTCATCATCTCTGATAAAATGATGACGGTTATAATCTGCCTTGAGTTCATCAACTACAGCCCTGATTTCTTCTTCATAACCGGAAATATCCATTTTCGCCACAGCATCAAAATCTGTGGTATAAAATCGGGGTGTTAATAATGTTTCTTGAACAGGTGCTTTGACACCTGGTTTCAACAACTCAACTGGGGGAGTTTCCAAAGACTTAACCATGATACTCCTTTTGCTATTTTATCCTTGTAGAATTATCTAAACATAAATAGTAATGAGTAGTCATCAGTTAAATTATTGAAAGTAATTTGTACAAAATCATCTGAGATAATTTAGCAATTACAGAAAATTTTTATGGCATTTTTTCTATATTTAATTAGGGGTTGCTGAGAAAGTCTTTCCGTGAGGGCATAGGAGTCAGGAGTCAGGAGTCAGGAGTCAGGAGTCAGGAGTCAGGAGTCAGGAGGAGATTTGAAAATTTCTTTGCCATCTCTTGAAATCCCAAAAAATGCACACTTTTTCCGGTATACCCTTCAAAACCCTTGCACTAATTTCTGTGTTTATCAGCCTCTAACCTTTAATATATCAAGGTTTTAGGTTTATTCAGCAAACCCTAATTACTCATTTTTGCTTTTGCGGCTAGTGATGGATACTTACCAACTTCTATTAAAAACTGTCTTTCTTGAATCCGATCATCATTGTTAAAATCTAAAATACGTGCTGTTACTTCACCAATATCTGTTAATGGTTGAATCACAGCTTCCTCAAGTCGAAAATGATCACCCCAAAAGTCTCGACGGGGATTAAAAAATCTCACCAGTTCACCATTTCGCCAATTAATTGAACCTAAATCTGTACCTTTTTGCAAATTACAAAAAACACACGCATAACAAAGATTATCCTCTGTACTTGTTCCACCGTGTTTAACACTAATAATATGGTCAACTTGACAACCAGATGATCTATCTACTGCTGAAATAAGACAGTATTCACAGATATTTCCAGCACGTTCCACAACTAACCGTCTTGTTTCTAAATTAATGTAAGGACGAGACATTTTATTTATCCTCTGTATTGATATATTTATAAGCCTTAGCTTTAGCTAAAGTAATAATGTGTTCTAGATTCAAAAAAATATCTAACTCCCGTTTTTCTTCTTTGGTGAGTTGATTATTTTTCGCTTTGTCAATTAAATCTTCTAAACGGTTTTGTGCTGTTTCTGAAAGGTGGAAATTAATTAGACTTTCGGGAGTAGTACCAGCAGCGAGAAAATCTATAAATTCGTCGTAGACTGTAATGATTTTGACAGATGTACTCATAGTTGTATTCTTTTTTATTATTTTAACTGTTATTTACAAGTATATACATAAAATTCAGTAATTATTTTAAATCCCAGTAAATTTATTTGTCAATACAAAAAATAGAGTAATTTTACTCAATAAAATATAAAATATCATCAAATCCTGAATCTCGTTATATTTAAAAGTCTAAAGAAATATGAATATCTTTATATTAATAAGAAGATTGATAGTTAAATATTTTGTAAGAGTAAAAATAACCCTGATCTTTAGCAGCAGTGGTATTTGCTGGATAGATTAGTGGATCACCCCATAAACCCAGAATAGTCATTTTTTCCTGTTGACATCGACTGTGAACTGGTAAACGAGTCGATGACTATTGAGCAAATTTGGCGCTTGAAAATGAAGGAAGCAACAATGAGTAATAATTTAGCCATCAAACTGCGTTCTGGTACTCAACAAGCTCATACAGATGCAGAAAATGTCGGTTTTATGAAATGTTTTGTTCAAGGAGTTGTAGACAGAGAATGCTTTAGTAAATTTTTGAGTAATCTGTATTTTGTTTACAGTGAACTAGAAACAGCAATTGAGAAGCATAAACAACATCCTGTAATTAGTGTAATGTATTTTCCCGAACTAAATCGCCAAGCATCTCTAGAACAAGATATGTTATTTTATCATGGTAATCTCTGGCGGAATTTCATTACACCATCCACAGCAACTCAAAAATACCTGGCGCGTATTCACCAACTTTCTACCCATGAACCTGCTTTATTATTAGGTCATGCCTATACTCGTTATATGGGTGATCTTTCCGGTGGACAAATGCTACAAAAAGTGGCTCAGTCAGCTTTGAAATTGTCTGGTTATGAAGGAACTGAGTTTTATAACTTTGCCCAAATTCCCGATAAACAGGCATTCAAAAATAAGTATCGGCAAGCATTGGATAATGTGCCTGTTGATGATGTGATGGCTGATAAAATTGTAGCAGAAGCTAACCATGCTTTCTACTTAAATATGGAGATAATTAAAGAGTTAGAACCAATTTTAATGCAAGCATTAGGTCGAGCTACATATAACGACCTAGTTTGATATTTTCACTCTGTAAATTACCTGTAAACTAACAAAAACCCTCTCCTACTCTTCTTACTTCGCGTACTTTGCGTACTTTGCGTACTTTGCGGTTTATTGCCAACAATAGTATTCACCACCAAACAAGTTTGTGTAGTCGTGAATATACCCCACAAAAGCAGATCGTATTTTACAGCTATTTTCAGGTAAATAAACCACATTTTGATTTAGGTTAAAGACATGAAAACTGCTGTAAATCAAAACCGGGTTTCTTGCAGTAAGTCCTAGCTATTTAGTTTCACTTTAGTTTCATTATTTGAAGCTAAACATACAAATGTTTTGGCAATTGGTAACAAAAGATAAATATCAACCTATTGCCAATCTACAAATTCCCACCCAACTCAAACCCAACTCAAACCCAATTCAAACCCAATTCAAACTTAGTGCAACTACTAGGCATTCAATTAACAGTAACTCGGAGGTTTTGATGGTCTTTCTATTACCTGGTGTCAAATTCGATTTGGACCTGATCAAAAAGTATGACACCCGCGCACCCAGATACACTAGCTACCCACCCGCTACAGAATTAACTGAAACATTTACCGCCCAAGACTTTGAAAGAGCCATCATTAATTCTAATCAACGTCAAACGCCCCTATCTTTATATTTCCACATTCCTTTTTGCCAGAGTGCTTGTTATTTCTGTGGCTGTAATACGGTGATTTCTGGCAATAAGAATATTGCCAAACCTTATCTACAAAATTTAGCGCAGGAAATCCAAAATACCAGCGAATTAATAGATACCAACCGCAAAGTTTTGCAAATTCACTGGGGTGGTGGAACACCAAATTATTTGGAAATGCAGCAAGTTGAATTTTTGTGGGATAAGATTAATCGTTATTTCACTATTGATGAAAATGCAGAAGTTTCTATTGAAATTAACCCCCGTTATATCAGTAGAGAATATATTCTATTTCTCAGAAATATTGGCTTTAATCGCATTAGTTTTGGTATCCAAGACTTTAACCCAGAAGTACAAAAAGCCGTTAACCGTATCCAACCAGAAAAAATGCTGTTTGAGGCAATGGATTGGATTAGAGAGGCTAATTTCGCTAGTGTAAATGTAGATTTAATTTATGGTTTACCCTACCAAAATCTACATACTTTTAGAGAAACTGTCACAAAGACAATTGCTCTAGATCCTGATCGAGTTGTGGTGTTTAATTTTGCCTATGTACCTTGGATGAAACCTGTACAAAAAAGAATTGATCCGGCTACATTACCCGGCGCTCAGGAAAAGTTAGATATCCTGAAAATGACCATTGAAGAATTAACAAATAACGAGTATTTGTTTATCGGTATGGATCATTTTGCGAAAACTAATAATGAATTAGCGATCGCTCAACAAAATGGTACTCTCAAACGCAACTTCCAAGGTTATACAACTCACGCAGAAACCGAACTTTTTGGTTTTGGTTCTACATCTATTAGTATGTTAGAAGATGCCTATGCTCAAAACCATAAAGGTTTAAAGGACTATTATCAAGCTGTAACAGCAGGTATTCTTCCCACCAGTAAAGGCATTAAATTAACCCAAGATGATATCATCAGACGGGATGTAATTATGTCTATTATGTCTCACTTCCAGTTACATAAATCAGACATTGAAAAGAAATATCACATCAATTTTGATGGATATTTTGCCCAGGAACTAGAAGAATTAAAACCTCTGGAAGATGATGGACTGGTCAATTTATTAGCCGACGAAATCCAAATTACCGATACTGGTAGATTATTAGTGAGAAATATCGCCGTTAACTTTGATACTCATAGCAGAATTAAAGAAACAAAATTCTCTCGTGCTATTTGAGTATGGTAATTAGTGATTGGTGATTGGTAATTGGTAATTGGTAATTGGTAATTGGTAATTGGTGATTGGTGATTGGTGATTGGTTAAATACCCTAATTATCTAATAATTGGGGTATATTTTTATGTTTATGGAATTAACAGGAATTAACAGGAATTAACAATTATGATAGCTTGAATCCTTTATCTACAACTTTTGATTTAAATAAATATATCATCAGGTAGAAAAAATTATCTTTCAATACTAATAAATTTGATACAGTATAAACTATAGAGGTAATCGGCAATGATTAATATTATTGCTTGGATAATTTTAGGACTATTAGCTGGTGCGCTTGCCAAAGCTGTTTATCCTGGTCATCAAGGCGGTGGCATTGTCTCAACAATAATTTTAGGTATTGTTGGTGCTTTTATCGGTGGAACTTTATTTACACTCCTCCGCACTGGTACTCTACAATTTGCGTCTGCAACTTTAAGTATTCCCGGTCTTTTGGTGTCAATAATTGGCGCGATACTTGCGATTTATTTATGGACGCTATTCCAAAGAAGTAGCCGAGCATAAATTCAATTTTAGATTTTAGATTTTAGATTTTAGATTTTGGATTTTGGATTTTGGATTTTGGATTCGGGATTTTAGATTTTGGGTTTTGAAGTTGGAAATTTGAATTAATTGTATTGTATGTTTTTTCACAAAAAAGAACCGATTCATTTTGTCAAAGTTGATGAACCTAACCCCCGCTTTGCTCAATTACTTCTAGAGCAATTTGGCGGTGCAACTGGAGAACTCACAGCCGCTTTGCAATATTGGGTGCAATCTTTTCATGTAGAAAATCCTGGTATTCGGGATATGCTCCAAGATATTGCCATTGAAGAATTTGGTCATTTAGAAATGGTTGGTAAACTCATAGAATCTCATACAAAAAATACCGACCAAACCGAAGTTTACAACAGCACTCTTTTTGCTATTCGCGGAATAGGACCTCATTTTCTTGATAGTCAAGGTCAAGCTTGGACTGCAAATTACTTGAATGAAGGTGGTGATGTCGTCCGCGATTTACGGGCGAATATTGCCGCAGAAGCTGGCGCTAGGCAAACTTATGAGGAGTTAATTAAACTGGCAACAGATAAAGGAACTAAAAATACTTTAGTGCATTTGTTAACAAGAGAAATTTCGCATACCCAAATGTTTATGAAAGCTTTGGATTCTTTGGGTAAGTTGACTGATCCTATGTTTGGTAATGTTCAACCAGATGAAACTGTTTCTCTTTATTACAACTTATCTACCAATGGAACTGAGCCAGATCAACGAGGTCCTTGGAACTCTGAACCAGCATTTAATTATGTCGCTAATCCTTTAGAACGTCGAGCTTAATAAATAGTTGGCAAATTGTAATTTAGAGCAGGAGTCAGGAGTCGTAGGGGCGAAGCATTCGGGCGACTAATGATAAATTTTTGTCCAAGGCTATTTTCCTGTAAGGGCGAAGCATTCGGGCAACCAATTATCAATTTTATGAAAAGGCTATTTTCCGAATGCTTCGCCCCTACTTCGCCCGTACAGGAATCAGGATTCAGGATAAAGACCTAGTTTTTCTCACCTAGTCACCAGTCCCCAATCACCAGTCACCTCTCACCTCTCAACTACTGACTTTGCTATTACCCCTAACTGCAAACCAGGGGGAAAAGTCCCTTCTTCTTTAATCCGCTTTATTTCCCCTTCGCTAATTTGCAAACTTAACTTTTGTGCTAAACACTTGACAGTATCTCCCCTATCAATCACACCAGCTACCGCACCTGCGGGAGAAAGTACGGTGATTTGGGGTAGCTGCTCGTTTTCTAGTTTGTTGATAACGTCTGCTAAAGAAGTTGATTCGCTGACAGTGGGTATTGTGTTCAGAGGATGAACAATAGTTTGCAAAGTTTCAGTTTCCCACTGACTTCTTTCCGTGATCCGCAAATCATCAATTTTCACTAAACCCCGATAACGTCCATCCGATGCAGCAAAATAAGTATGTGCAATGTGTGATGTATGGGGAAAAGATGTATCTAAAAGATATAAATCCGCAAACTCCCGTAATGTTTTATTTGCGTCAACTACGCGAAAATCACGAGTCATTGCGTCAACCGCTTGGAGTTTAATCAGAGTTTCTTGCAGGGTGGTAACATTGTCATAGGTATTAGCGTTACGAATTGCAAACCAACCTAATAATACAATCCACAAACCTGTTACCAATTCCTGGGTAAAGAAATCTAGAGCAAATCCGCAAGCGATCGCACAATAACCTAAAATTTGTCCAGACTTAGCCGCCCAATGTACTGCTTGAAAGCGATCGCCTGTAATTTTCCACAGAGCTGCTTTTAATACCTGTCCCCCATCCAAAGGTAAACCAGGAATCAAGTTAAATAAAGCCACAACGCAGTTAATTCTTGCTAAATCCCTGACCATAACATTTAGTAATGTCGTATCAGGAATCACTTGATAACCTAGAGTTAACAACACAAACAGGATAATACTTACCGCAGGACCAGCGATCGCCACTTGAAAAGCTTTACCTGGAGTTTTTGACTCTTCCTCTATCGCTGCAATACCACCAAAGAAAAACAGCGTAATGGAATTAACTTTAATTCCTTGGGACTGCGCCACCAAACTATGCCCCAACTCATGCAACAGCACAGAAGTAAATAACAGCAGTGCCATTACCAGTCCTGCACTCCAAGCTGTGACAGTTCCCCATCCTTGGTAAGCAACCCCAAAATTTAAAGTTGCCAACCCAACAATTACAAACCATAGGGAGTCCAAAAACAGAGGAATGCCAAATAAAGATCCAATTTGCCAATTTTTTTGCATTACATCAATTTATTTATATATTTCTTATATTTCCCACCATAGCAGAAGGCAGGGGAACTAGGAGAGGTAGGGGAGGCTGACAAGGGTAGGTATTTTACATTGTCGTGAGGGCAAGACTTGGGGGACAAGGAAGGACAGTGGACAAGGGGGGAAAACCGTACAAAATCATATTCTCTTGGTAACAAAAAGACTATTGTGCGGATAAAATCTTCCTTGTCTACTTTCCCTCCTTGTCTTCCTAGTCCTGCCTTAATAGATAATATTAAAAACCTACCCCTGTGAGGGTAGGGGAGGTAGAAGTTATTAATTATCAATTATCAATTATCAATTATCAATTATCAATTATCAATTATCTAGGACTTACGCACTGTACAAATTCACCATGATGTGCATGAACGAAAATCCGTCGTTTCAGGCTTTTGTCGATTAACTTCCGATCAATAGCGAACTGCTTGCAGCAGCGCTTCGCTATCGCTCAAAAATCATTAAAAAATCACGTTAAAAAGCCTGAAATCCATACCTCATATTTGGTTGATCCTGGCGTAAGTCCTATTATCAATTATCAATTATCAATTATCAATTAGTCTCCAGACATAAAAAAGCGGTAAGTAAGTTAATGTTTACCTACCGCCGAATTTTTAAGTTACTCTCTCGTAAAAGAGCATTAAATTAAACTTATAAACGACCGATGTTAGTCAGTCCTAAAACAATACCAATACCAATTACATGACCAAAAGCCATTGCACCAATAAAACCTGCTACACTTACGGGAAGTAAAGGCATTTGGGGTCCTACCTTGGGCGCTTTACTTGCCAAACTGAGTAAAAGTACCACCAAACAACTAGCACTGATAATAATACCAACTGTAGGACTCCACTCAGGTGTAGCGGGTACGGATGCTGCTGCTAATAAAATAGATGATAACAAGATGTATTCTCCTACGGTGAAAAATGAATCCAAACCTACAAAATTATAGAATTAGCTAGGACAAAGCAAAAGTTTTTCCTTTAAATTAATGTACTTTTGTAATTATTTTTAATTTCCCCCGTCATTTATTACACTTATCTCACACTTAAATGCGAGTTAAAATTTGCGGAATTACTCAACCACAGCAGTCTTTAGCTATAGCTAACTTAGGTGCAACCGCACTAGGTTTTATCTGTGTACCAACTTCACCACGCTACGTTACCATAGAACAGATACAAGCAGCAGTAGTACCACTACCAGATCATCTTGATAAAATTGGCGTTTTTGCCAACAGCAGCATTTTACAAATTAGTGAAACTGTACAAACATCTAACTTAACTGGTGTACAGTTACACGGAGATGAAACACCAGAATTTTGTGATCAATTACGTCAGATTTTACCAAACATAGAAATTATTAAAGCCTTGCGAGTGAGAAATTTACAACAATTAGAAACCACAACTAACTATATTGACTATGTAGATACTTTACTATTAGATGCTTACCATCCCCAACAATTAGGAGGAACAGGAAAAACATTAGATTGGGAAATGTTACAAGCTTATAAACCTAGTCGTCCTTGGTTTTTAGCAGGAGGACTAACACCAGATAATATATTAACAGCTTTAAATCAAATTCATCCCAATGGAATTGACTTATCTAGTGGTGTAGAACGTTCACCAGGAGATAAAGATTTAGATAAAGTAGAGTTATTATTTGCTAGGTTAAAATCCGTAGATATTTGAATCAAGATTTTTAGGATGTGATTCAATGTTGATTTTTTTGTCTGAATCAGGATGTCCAGGATTTAAGGATTTACAGGATGTAAGAAAAATTAAAAATTAAAAATTAAAAATTAAAAATTAAAAATTAAAAATTAAAAATCCGCGTTTATCCGCGTTCATCTGCGTTCAAATTTTGTCATAATCAGGATATCCAGGATTTAAGGATAGATTACATCAGGTTTTATGCTAGTTGTTTTTTGTGTTTGATTTGTTGTATATTGAGAATAGGCGATCGCTCAAATCTTGAGGTAGTGATAAAATAGAAAAATCAGGACAAAAATCAGGACGAAAATAAAGATAACGGTGTTTAATTTTTAGCTTAGGAGTTAATGATGGAAACAATTACTATTAATGTTGAGCATGAAGTAGCGAAAGCTTATCGAGAAGCAGAAGTTAACAAACAACAAAAACTCAGTCTCATAGTTAAATTATTCTTTCAACCTGATTTTGCTAATAAAACTTTGAGTCAAGTGATGGAAGAAATTGCTGATAAAGCTGAAAAGAGAGGTTTAACACCAGAGATATTACAAGCAATTCTAGATGATGAAGATGAATAATGATAAATAAGCGTTTTGTCTTAGATAATAATATTTTAGTTAGTGCATTACTAATTATCCATTGTTGAATTATATGATGTTTATTATTTTATTTGTCTGAATCAGGATTTACAGGATTTGAGGATGTACAGGATGTTATTTACTAATTATCCATTGTTGAATGATATGATGTTTATTATTTTATTTGTCTGAATCAGGATAACCAGGATTTGAGGATGTACGGGATGTTATTTACTAATTATCCATTGTTGAATAATATTATGTTTATCATCTTCTGAATTGAGATGATCAAAATCATTTTACATTCTATCCTGTCAATCCTTAAATCCTGGACATCCTGATTCAGACAAAATTAAACATCCTGTCAATCCTTAAATCCTGGACATCCTGATTCAGACAAACGCTTCCCTTAACACTGTTTGCATCAGTTCTTCCGCTAGTTGTTTCCGGTGTTTTATTTGTGCTTCTAGTTCCTCTATTTGTTTCATTAAATAATCTACTTTTTCTACTATTGCTTTTTGTTCTGCAAGAGGAGGAAGGGGGAAAATAAAACTTCTTAATTTAGTAGCATTAATATTAGATTGTCCTATTGCATCACTCTTTACTGTATTACACCATTCTCTATGCAGTTGAGAGTTCATAACATAATTAGTATAGTAAAAATTTATTTTTCCAATCATCCTATAACGCACTAAATAACCTGCATAAATTGTTTTTTTATTATAAAGAAATAAAGATGTTTTCCCTACTAATTCTCTGCTGTTAGTTCTATTAAAAAGTAAATCACCATAGGATAATTTATATTGTTCTATTTCTTCTTCATTATCTGTATATACTAAATCTGTTAAATCAATAACTCCATTTTGTAAATTTCCCATTCTTAAAACTGGGACTTTTCCAATTTTAAGTGATTTAGAACTTGTTCCATATTCAAATCCTTCAGCAATGTCTACTAAACGACACCAAACCCAACCATCAGGTAAAGAAAAGGGAACTTCATCACTAGAAATAGGAGGTAAAGGTTTTTCTTTTTTCAGTTTACCCTCAGTAATTAATTGTTGTTTTTCCGCCTTGATTTTATCCAGAAGTGCAACAGCATCCGTATCAGGATTACCTTTTTGCATCGGGTTTTGTTTACGCCATTCTGCTGTTAATTTACCAGATATCGCTTCTTGTAAAATCGCTTGTTTTAGTTGGGTGATGTATTTTTCTTGGTTATTTAATTCATTATTCAAACTATTGATTAATTGAGATTTATGGTTATTTAACAATAAAATTTCTGATTGTTCATCAAGGGAAGGAATAAATAGCTCATGATTAAGAAAAATTTGTTCATTTAAATATCTTCTATGAGTAATACCACTACTTGCTCTTTCACAAAGATCATAGAACGCAGGGGAATTTGTATATTGATTGATCCATTCTGCGGTTGTTAAAGAATGATTAATGTCATAAGCCCAAAAATTACCTGTTATTATTGCACCATCAACATCATCTCCAGCAATTCCAAAAGCTCCATATCTAGCATCAATTTTAGACATTACAAATTGTCCAGACTTGAGGATAAATTGTTTTTTTGTTCCAATTTTTTTACCAATTTCCTTATCTCTTACATAAACTCCTTGGTGTTTACTTCTTATCGTTATACGCTTGTATTCTTTGTGTTCTTCTATGTCAATTGGTATTTTTGAGCGAATTAGGAGATCACCAATTTTCAATTTTTGCCATTTACTCATTAAAAATACCTTCCTTTAATAAATCCAAAATTATATCACTTTCCTTTAAAGAATCATGCAACATCCCCAACAACTCCACCGAAGTATAACCCCTCTCCACCTCCTGAACATGGGGATTTTTCACATCCAAATTAAAACCATTCTTCTCCAACTCCTCAAAACTTACCCGCCATGCTTGATCATTTTCCTCTCTTTTATCCCACCATTTCTTTAAATCATTAAACTCATTTTTATGAATCGGTTTCGTCTTAGAATACGCCTTCACACCCTCCGGTAATTGATGTTCCCAATACCAAACTTCCTTAGTCGGTTCACCCTTACTAAAAAACAACAAATTAGTCGCCACCGAAGCATAAGGTTGAAACACAGAATTAGGTAAACGGACAATAGTATGCAAATTACAAGACTCTAATAAATGCTGACGAATACGCGCCTTTACCCCATCCCCCGTTAACGAACCATCAGGTAAAATAATACCAGCCCGTCCCCCATCATGTAAATACCTAACCATTAATAATAAAAACAAATCTGCACTTTCCGTAGTGCGATAATTCATAGGAAAATTATCCTCTACCCCATCAGTAACCGAAGCACCAAAAGGAGGGTTAGCTAAAATCACATCTACCCGATCTTTATGATTAATAGAAGTATATTCACGATTTAAACTATCTGTATATTCAATATTCGGAACTTCAATTTCATGTAAAAATAAATTTGTCACCGCTAACATAAAGGGTAAAGGTTTAAATTCCATCCCCTTAATCGTTTTTTCTAAAGTTTGCAAATCGCGCACATTATCAACACCTTGCAGACGTAAATGATTAATTGCACAAGTTAAAAAACCACCCGTACCACAAGCAGGATCGAGAACAATTTCCCCTAACATCGGGTTAACCATTTCCGTCATCAATTCAGTTAAAGCGCGGGGTGTGTAAAATTCCCCATAAGCGCCCGCAGTTTGTAATTCCCGCAAAATCGTTTCATAAATATCACCGAACAAATGACGATCTTCCGAACTTTCAAAATCAATTTCATTGAGACTATTTAACACCTGACGGATAATAGTCCCATTTTTCATATAATTATTAGTACCTTGAAAAATCTCTTTAATAATTACTGCGCGTTTATTCCCCGTGCTAGTATCTAAATTTTGCAGTGTGGGAAATAATTCTTTATCAATAAAATCCCGTAACTCATCACCTGTTAAAGACTTTTTCCCATTAGTCATTCCCTGTTCAGAAACCGCCCAATTACACCAGCGTAAATGTTCAGGAATAGGGGAAACAAAATCATCTTTAATTAATTCCAACTCCTGATCACTTGCATCTAAAATCTTGAGAAACAGTAACCAACCTAACTGTTCAATTCTTTGTCCATCACCAGAAACACCTGGATCTTTCCGCATGAAATTACGTAAACTTTTAATACTACCGCCGAGATTTTTCATTGTGAATTATGGGAAAGGTAAATAAAAATGTATAATGTAAGAGAATAACATAAAATAGTTACATTTTGTCAGAATCAGGATAGCCAGGATTTAAGGATTTACAGGATGTAAGAGAAATTAAAAATTAAAACTTAAAAATTAAAATCCGCGTTTATCCGCGTTTATCCGCGTTAATCTGCGTTCAACTTTTATTCAATCACTAATCAAGCTGCTATTTTATATAACTCAGAAGTTAAATCTCGTAAAGCAGAAATATATTGAGACTTACCACCAAAAATTTTCACAATTTCTGAAGGAGAACCAAATTGTTTTAAAGGTGCTAATTTCAGTACAGACAAATCCTCAATATTTTCAATTCTGGATATTTTTGAAATTTATCCTAGTAACCGTTTTAATCTTTTATAAACATCATCATCATTACGTTTACCTACTAAAATTACTTCAACTAAATCTTGATCTGGAAAATATCTATAAACAATTCGATATTCACCACTATCTACTCGATAAAAACCCTGATAACCAGATAGTTGTTCACTATCATTTGGTAAAGGTTCAACATTTAAGGATAAAACCTTTTTTGCTATTTGTGCCGCTATTTTAGGTTGTAATCCGTTCAAAAAATCTAAAACATTTGATAAACCATCAAGTTTCACCATTAGCTAAAATCTCCAGCGCAGATGTAAAAACCTCCGTACCAACCATTTCCGATTCACTAATAGCAGTTTTAGCTTTTTCTAGCAAAATTTGATCTTCTAATTCTTGTATTCGATTGATCATCTTTTCATATAATTCTGCGGAAAAAATCACATAACTAGGTTGTGATTCTTGAATAAGTAATACTGGTTCAATAGCTGCTTGATCAAAAATTTCACCATGTTTATCGGGAGCATCTATAAGATTATAAGTTTGCATAGTTTCCATAGTTTCCATAGTTTCCATAGTTTAAACATTTCCACACCATTATAACACAAATGTTAATCAAGGTTAATCAAGGTTAATCAAGCTGCTATTTTATATAACTCAGAAGTTAACTCTCGTAAAGCAGAAATATATTGAGACTTACCACCAAAAATGTTCACAATTTCTGGAGGAGAACCAAATTTTTTTAAAGGTGCTAATTTCAGTACAGATAAATCCTCAATATTTTCAATTCCCTCATTCGCGTATTTTTCCAAAAGTGCATTTAAAACGTCCCTGGCTTTTTCACCATATTTAGTAAAATAATCTCGTTTTTTCACATTTTCCGCTCTTTGCTTACGAGTTAAAGGTGGACGATTCCAAGCAACATAACAAATTAAATCAAACAAATCTAAATCTTTCTTAATTTCCTGTTCTAACTCCTCAGCAATAATATCATGATTTCGTAATTCAGCAATCAAAGCAGCTTTTTTATCAGCTTCATTCCAGCGTGTTAAAAACTCATCTAAACTGCTAAATTTTTGCAATACATTTTGTTTAGTATAATCCCGTAAACTACTAGTAACTAACTCTCCTGCTTCATTCAAATATTGTACTCTTTCATTCAGAACAGCAATAGAAACCCCTGTAATATAAATCTTATCACGTTTCTCAGAAACAATATTACCACCTTGAATAATTTTCGGTTTTTTGTCAGTAAAATTTTCAGCACTTGCACTAAAATCAATCACTTCCCCAGTATCTTGATCAATAATAGCTTCCGTTAAATTGCCATTAATATCTTCTATAGTTAACGGTTGATTTGTACCGAGTTCTTTAATCATAACTGGATGATGATTAAAATTCGGATCAGCAAATTGATCGGTAACATTTCTAAAATCCATGATTGTAAAAAACTGCTTATTAAATTGTTCATTGATTCTCGTACCTCTACCAATAATCTGCTTAAATTCCGTAGGGGATTCAATATTAGTATCAAGAACAATTAATTTACAAGTTTGTGCATCAACTCCAGTCGTCATTAACTTAGAAGTTGTTGCAATCACGGGATAACGTTCTTCGGGATTAATAAAATTATCAAGTTCCCGTTTTCCTTCCTTATCTTCTCCAGTAATACGCATCACATATTTATGATTTTTTAAAGCTAAATTACCCGCTTCATTGATAATAGCTTGACGCATTCTTTCCGCGTGTTCTGTATCTGTACAGAAAATAATTGTCTTTCCATAAACATCGGTTTTCCTTAAATATTCCATCACCCTTTTAGCAACGGTTTTTGTTCTTTCATCAATTACTAAATGTCTATCAAAATCTTTAAGATTATAAATTCTATCTTCCACAAAATAACCTGATTTATCTCGTTTTCCCATTTCAGGACGATAACCTTCTAAATCCACATTTAAACCCACCCGAATCACTTTATAAGGTGCAAGAAAACCATCATCAATTCCCTGTTTCAGCGAATAAGTATAAATCGGTTCGCCGAAATATTCAGTATTAGAAATTTCCTTTGTTTCCTTGGGAGTTGCAGTTAAACCGATTTGGGTAGCACCACTAAAATATTCTAAAATTTCTCGCCATTTACTATCATCAGCAGCACTACCCCGATGACATTCATCAACTATAATTAAATCAAAAAATTCTGGATTGAATTGTTTATAAGCATCCAAAATATCATCATCATAATTAACCAAACCTTGATATAATGCTAGATAGATTTCAAAAGCATCATCAATAGTTTTGTTTTTAATCACCGTCATTTTATCTTTAAAATGTCTAAAATCACCGCGTTTTGTTTGACTAATTAAAGCATGACGATCCGCTAAAAATAAGACTCTTTGCTTAATACCATTTTTCCACAACCGATAAATAATTTGAAAAGCAGTGTAAGTTTTCCCTGCACCAGTGGCCATGACTAAAAGTAACCGATTTTGACCTTTAGCAATTGCTTCTACTGTACGATTAATAGCAATTTGTTGATAATATCTTGGTTGACGACCTTGAGGATCAAAAAAGTAATCAAAACTAGCTATTTTTTCCGCTTCTGGGGTTTCAATTCCTCTATATTTTTTATATTTCTGCCAAAGTTGCTCAGGAGTGGGGAAATTATCAAGACTTAATTCTTGTTCAATTAAATTAGCAAAACCCGATCTATCATGTTCTAAAAAACCATCACCATTGGAACTAAAAGCTACAGGTAAATCTAATATTTCTGCATAATTTAAAGCTTGTTGCATTCCAGCACCAACAGGGTAAATATTTTTTTTAGCTTCAATTACAGCAATAGCAATATTCGGTTTATAGTAAAGAATATAATCAGCTTTTTTTCCTTTTCCCCGTTTTGCCTGATTACCTTTAACATAAATTCGACCATCGGTAAAATATACCTGTTCTCGCACTTGTTTGGTAATATCCCAACCAGCACGAACCAAGGCAGGTAAAATATACTTTGTACAAATATCTTGTTCTGAAAGTTCTCGTTTATCAGTCATCTGTACAATCACTTATATAATTAGGGTTTATTATATCATTATATAACAGGTGACTGGGGACTGGGGACTGG